>JBAZMV010000002.1 GCA_041649635.1 Dehalococcoidia bacterium | reverse complement strand
AAGGTTTGATTTCACGCTTGCGCAGTTTACAGAGATACTTCCGATCGGCGTTTGCTAGCGTTTCCCCGTTCACTCTCTTGCTGGCTATCTCTATCAGCCGCCTGGGACAACCTACTAGCCATGACTTTGAGTCAACCCACGATTCGAGGTTTAGAGCCCTATCATCGGCGATGGTATCAAGTAGCTCTATATTGTCCCCTTCCCAGTCCCGCACTTCATTATTAAGGCTTATTACCCTGCCGTTGCGCTTCTCGGCGTGCCAGTATTCCATTACAACGTAGCTGGCAACCCTTACCATTGCGCCCTCGGTCAAGGGCTTATCGCCGTTCCTGCCGGCTACCTCGGCGAGTCTTACTATGATGCTATGCCTTAAGTCGTCCCTGTCCTCATATCTAGCCTTGTATTGAAATCTATCGGCAACCTCGCTATACTTCTCCCAGTCTAGTTCCATACTCGCTCCTTTCGGGGCGAGGCTAGGCTTCCCCAGCTAGCTAACTCCTGGCTGGGGATTTATTATGCCTCGCCCGTTTGAGGGCAAGCGCCCTGGTCAAAGCTCCATCATTCGTTTGTTAAGGTGCGTTTTTTTACAATTACAGCATTGCACGAAATGTCCGTTCGTTCATTAAAAGAATGAACCTATATTTACGTTATGCATGCAAAAAACGCACGTTTGCACATTGAACAAAACAAGGGGGGAAGTGTTCAGTACGTAAATTTACGCGGGAAAGGGCTTGAATGGACCGAGGGTGATGTTTATCTCAGGGTGGAGGCTAAACCGCCGCGCTGTACAGAGCGGCGTGCGGGTTGGCCCAGAAGTCATCGGATGCGTCCCTGCCAGCGGGCGTAAGACGGAAATATTTCCGGGGCTGGCCTTCCTTATAGTGATCCTGAAAAGCAGACGGCTCCTCTTTGCCGGTGAGCTCCACCCAGCCAAGCCGCTGTAGGTTGGAGAAGTAGACGACAAATGAATGATAGTTGCAGGCGATAGTCTTGTACGCCATGCGATCGAGGTACTGCTTGGTCAACTTCTCGATGTTCTCGGGATCTATAGCGCGTTTCTCGCGCCGCGCCTGTTTCTCTTCATGTTTAGTGGCTTCATCTGATGCTCTCACGCGCATGAGCGCGTTTTTATAGTGATAGAAGATATCTGCCTGGGGCGCGCCGACTGTTGGATCGATTTTGGATGTGTCGAATGGCCCGTGTCCTATAAGGTACTCCCGGATAAACCAGCCGCAACCGAAGGGACGCAGGAAACCGCCTTTCTTAGGACGCAGCGGCTCGGCCATCTTCTTGACCTTTCTCCCAGAGCTTGCCATACCATTGGCGGTGCTCGTCGCCGGCGACCTTTCTGTACCTGGCGGTTGTGTTGAAACTGGCGTGGCCCAGGTGCTCCTGCAGCATCCTCATGCCCTCACCAGAGTCGTCGTGCTTCATGGCGTTGACGGCAAAAGCGTCACGAAGTCGATGCGGGCTCACGCCACATTTTCGACCGGTGGCCGGGTTTATTAAGTCGCCGAGTCCGGCCCTGTGAGCACAGTCACTAACGATCTGCCAGGCGCGGTGACGGTTGATGCCGAAGATCATGAGTTTGCCGTTTTTAGTTACCGGACCACCGCGGTCGATGAAATCTTTGAGCAAAGCTAAGGTATCGTTATCTAGAGGCAATGTACGCATGCGGCGGTGTTCCTGTTCTTTTGCCACCGCCTCCTCCACCTTGATACCGCACTTCGGGCAGAATGTATGGGCTTTGCTAAGACGGTCGTTACATTGAGGGCAAGATATTCTGATGCGTGACTTGAGGTGCTGAATCCTGACCGTGCCATGTTCGAAGTCTATGTCGTCCGGAGTCAATACGGTGACCTCCGAGACGCGGCAGCCGAGGTGGAATAGCAAACGGATAAGAAGACGATCCCGCATAAACTTCGCCGCCTTTTCCAATCGCTCTATATCTTCTATTTTTAAATACGATTTCACGATTAACCGTATCCCTATGTCCGCATGAATAGTCCCATCTTTTACTTACTTGATTGATATTCCTTTTTCCTCAGCAGCTCTTCCGATACCTGTTTCTCATCCAACCATTCGACCTTTGATGAACTCAATTCATTCTTCATATCGTAGTACCATCCACAGCAAGGACACTTCCACGTCTGACATTTTGTTGGGCTTCCATCTTTTTTCTGTAAAAATGTAGCGGGTAACAAAACTGTATAGTCATCGGGGTTTTTCTCATCACACCGAGGACAAAACGCTCGCATATCATCATCATATATGATGTCAAGCGACTGTTTTATCATATGGTCATAGTAATCTATTTCTTTTCTATACCTCCCATATTTCTTATCGATTCTGGCGTTAAGCCTCTCATTTACTACTGCGATTTCTTCATCCAGAATGCTTCTTATGAATTTGGTCGGAGGCTGTCCCGATGCAGCTAAGTGCTGTTGTAACTTTTTTTTGAGTCGCCAGGGTAATCTGAAACTTACGATGGGATGCTCTTCATCATATTTCTTTCTACTTGGGGTTACTGCTTTTTTCCTTGACATGTCTTTCCTCCTTTATTATTATTCCGGATCCTTTTCTCGTCCTTCAGTTTGTGACTGTTTTGCATCCTTCTTCGCGGTTTTCTCTCGCATATCGCGCATATAGGTACGAGCGATGATTCGGGCCAGTGCACGCAGTCCCTCCTCGTGAGAACTAATGTTTATGCGCAGTTCTTTTTTTACTACAATTTTAGAATGGCACGATACTACTTCTTTCTTTTTAATTCTCGACATTAGACTTCTCCTCTCTATATAGATCCACGTCCAACATACGTTCCAAGGCACGACAGGGAACTAGCATCCGGCGACCAAAACGTATAGTCGGCAATTTGCCTTCACGAGCAAGTTGGTAGGCCAAATTTCGGCTGATGCCAAGTAGCTTGGCCGCTTCTTCAACATTCAGTGTCATCTTTTCACTTTTCATGACATCACCCTATCCCCCTTGACAGAATCTGCACATTTATGTTACTATATGTGCATACTCTTAGTTAAGCCTTATCATTCGAGATTAGCATACAGCAGTAATTTTACTAAGTCAAGGTGTAATATGCAATATCAGAACTAATTGGAGGCAAAGATGCAGAGATATAGTGTTGAAGTTAAATTATTTGCTCTGGATGAACGAGCGGCCGGTAAGAAATGGAAGCAGATTCAGCATGATATACAAGAAACTTTCAATGTTGAACCTCCTAGTCTTAGGATTTTAGATAAGTGGCGTAAGAATCTTAACCGCGAGAAACTGAGCCAACTAGTGATAGACCAGAGCAAAAAGGCGTTAACGCAAAACGAGGATATGGTTTTACAAACTGTTGCATCCGGACTTATACCAATACTATGGCAAACCCGCGACGACGGGCACAATATGGAGTGTGAGACCTGGTTATGGTTTTTCTCCGTTATTGAGCGTCAACTAGGAAGAGAGAAATTTGATCAGTTTCTTGAGGAGTATAGAAGACGCCGTCGAGAATCACGTGAGAATTAGTTATGACGCTCAAATCAGGTGATTAAAGACAACTTCGATAACTGGCATAGGAGTAGAAATGAGAGGACACATTAGGAAGAGAGGAAAGAATAGCTGGGCAATAGTACTCAGTACGGGCGTCGATCTTACTACTGGAAAGCCTAAACAGCAATGGATTAGTGTAAAAGGCACAAAAAAGGATGCGGAAAAGAAGCTGGCTGACCTGTTACATCAACTCGATACCGGCACATTGATAAAACCTAATAAGACCACTGTGGCAGAATACCTTACACGTTGGATAAAAGACTACGCATGGACCAATGTTGCTCCGCGAACAGCTGAAGGATATGAGCATATAATGAACCATCATATTATTCCTTCAATTGGCAATATGGCTCTATCTCAGTTGAAACCTGAACATATCCAGAAGTATTACTCCCAAAAACTGTCTGGAGGACTTAGCGGCCAAACAGTTAGGCATCATCACACAGCTTTACACAAAGCCTTACAGACAGCTGTAGAGTGGGGGGTATTATCAAGGAATGTTGCCGATGCTGTTAAATCTCCCAGGATTGAAAAAACTGATATGCAGACTTGGAAGGAAGATGATATTATTCGGTTTCTTGATGTCGTTAAGAACACTCCATATCATGCGCTGTTCTATACAGCCCTTTTCACCGGTATGAGACGTTCTGAGTTGCTTGCCCTGCGCTGGAGAGATGTAGACTTGATTCTTAGTCAAATCTATGTGAGTCGAAGTTTGCATTGTTTAAGGGACGGGACTGTTATCTTTAGACCTACGAAGACAGCTAAGTCAAGACGCACGATATCTTTGCCGCCATCGGCTACGTTAGTCCTCAGAGAGCACTATGAGAAACAAAAGCTGGAACGGTTTATGATGGGGATACGATTAGAAGATGATGATTTAGTCTTCAGCCATCCAGATGGGAAGCCCTTCCTCCCAAATACAGTAACACATTCCTGGATCAGGCTGGTTCGTCATTCCGGTTTGAAACCTATAAGGTTTCACGATGCAAGGCATACTCACGCTTCAATGATGTTGAAGCAAGGCGTACATCCCAAGATAGTTCAGGAGCGGCTCGGGCATGCTAATATAGCCGTTACTTTTGACATTTATAGTCATGTTACTCCTGGACTTCAAGAGGCCGCTGCTGTGCGTTTTGACGAAGCATTTATCACCAAGTATAATAACGACGCTAAAGATAAGAGTGTTGAGAATGTTCATTAGCAAATTATTAGCAAAAATAGTTATGTCTAATTACAAATAGGTGTCTATCAACTTATTTTAGCTTTAATTTAGCACTTGCGCCCGTAGCTCAGCGGATTAGAGCATCGGTCTTCGGAACCGAGGGTCGTGGGTTCGAATCCCACCGGGCGTACCATCGTAAATGCATAGTGCAGAAAGACCGCTAATCGGTGTTGTCTTTATGCTATCTGAGATGTATGTTATATTGAGGCAATCCTATGATACTACGGGTAGCGAGACAAAATATTGAGATTTCTTCGTCTCTGAAAGGGGTGAAAAGTGGAGGCTGTCAAGAAAATCAGGATGGCATTGGGTATAGAAAGAGAAGCTGTCGGAGTGAAATACACAGACGAATCACCTGAAGTTAAATTGGCCGAGGGGCCTCATACGGTATGTAATGGTATATTGGAAGCGGCCGGCGGCGAAGTGGTAATGCTCTCCAATGAGACCTGCGTTTGTCCCGGGGGAAAGCGTTATCTTGGACTCAATGAAACAGGAAAGATACCGCTTAAGATGCTCGTTGAAGGTGAAAAGCTGTGGTGTGATGTTAAGACGGCGATGAGATCGATGTTTGAATCCGAAAAATTGGCTAAGCCGCCTTCAGGAATTGGCGGCAAGGTATATCTATATCCTATTGCTAAGGATATATTCGCGCCTGATTTAATCATTTTTCTCGTGAATGCGGAGCAGGTGTCAAGACTTGTTACGCTGTATCAATTCTGGGATGGCAAGACACCCTCTTTTGAAATGAGGGGGTCGCTTTGCTGGGGCTCTATAACCTATCCGCTTGTATCAGGCAATTTCAATATTACTGCCGGGGACATAAGCGCAAGAAGGATGGCGGAATGGGATGAAAACATAATAGTCGCTTCAGTCCCGGCGGAAAGAATACAGGGTATCGCTGATGCCATAGATAAGAGCACGGCTGGAACAGCTAAGCCCTCTCCACAGTTCGAGGAGATCACTAAGAAGATAAAGTCCATGAAAAAATAGCTTTGTTATGGGGGTTGCTGGAAAGCAGATTTATTGGCGTATTTTCTGTGCAGAATCATATCGACGAACTTGTACCTGAGATTTATATAAGAATCTCCGTCGGACCGTATAAGTGCCGCCAGCGAAGCGTTCCCTGTCTATGAGGTGGCCCCAAGTTTTTTTGCGAGCAACTCGCGTATTATCTTTGGATTGGCTTTGCCGCCAGAAGCTTGCATAACCTGTCCGACCAGAAAACCCATGGCTTTACCCTGGCCGTTCCTGACATCGTTTACGGCCGCCGCCTGTTCTCCCAGCACCTTATCGATCAGCGAATCGAGGGCTGACGTATCAGAAACCTGCTTGAATCCACGAGCGCTCACGATGGATTCCGGTGCTTCATCAGTATCAAACAAAAGGGCAAGCACCTCACGCGCCGCGTTGGCGTTGATCTCGTCCTTCGCAAGCATATTGAGCAGCGCGGCAAATCGGCTTGGGGTCACAGTTGAACTGCTGAGTTCCTGCTGACGTTCCTTCACGGCCGGCAGCAGTTGCGTGGTGAGCCAGTGCATGGCCGTGCGCGGCGCAATCCCCTGCCCGATCACGGCCTCAAAATAAACCGCGACCTCCGGATCGGAACTTAGGAATCTTGCCTCTTCACCGGTAAGTCCGTGCTGTTTTATGAAACGCTCGGTCCTTGCTGCGGGCATTTCAGGAAGGCGTAAACGCATCTTCTCGATCCAGTCTGGCGACAGCTCGATGACCGGAACCGAGGGGTCGGGAACACACGGGCCTTCAAACTTGGCGCGCATCGGGAGAGTGACTTTTTTGTCCGGGTCCCAGAGACGGGTATGCAGAATCACGTCTTCGCCCGCCTGTACGTCCGCTGTTTGGCGGCCTATCTCGTACGCTATGGCGTCGCCTACGTGGCGGACGGAATTCATGTTTTTAACTTCCACCTTGGTGTTCATCTCCGTGCTTCCCCGCGGACGTATGGAGATATTGGCATCGACGCGCATCGTGCCGTTCTCCATGCTGCACTCGGAGGATCCAACGTAACGCACCTGTGTGCGCAGTGCCTTGAGGAACTCCATCGCCTCATAGGGCGTGCGGAAATCCGGCTCCGTGACGATCTCTACAAGCGGCGCGCCGGCCCGGTTGAAATCAACCAGACTTATCGGCAGTCGTCCTTCCATTTCATGCATCAATTTGGCGACGTCTTCCTCCATGTGGATATGATGAATACGTAATCTTTTGGGCTTGCCGCTTTCATCCGTGATGTCGATTCCGCCGCCGCGAGAAAGAGGCAGATGAGCCTGAGATAATTGGAAGCCTTTGGGCAAATCCGGGTAATAGTAAACCTTCTGGTCAAATGCGCTCCTGGGCTGAAGTTCGGCGCCCAGTCCCAGACATAAAAGTGATGCTTTTTCCAGAGCCTCCCGGCTGAACCGGGGCATGGCGCTCGGAAACCACAGGCATGTCGGGCAGGTATTGACGTTGGGTTCGTCGCCGGGACGGTTGGGACAATCGCAAAACATCTTGGTCGCGCAATTGAGTTCAACGTGTATTTCCAATCCGATTACCGCTTCGAATTCCATAACTAATTGCCTCCCCGGCGTATGTTCATGAGATGTTCGCCCAGCGCGAGCAGATGCGCGTCGCTGAGCCTGGGCCCCGCCAGTTGAAATCCCGAGTGTGCAGCCCCTTCCGGCGTCGGCAGATACAGTGCGGGCTGGCCGGTCACATTGGCAAAAGCCGTTGTGGCGAACTGAGCATACGTATCGGCCAGCAAAGCGCTATCGCCGGATCCGGCGATGTCGACCATCGGGAGAACCAGAAAGTCCGATTCCGAAGTCAGTCGCTGCATGTCCGCAAGCAGACGCGCCCGGATGCGGCAGGCATCTTCATACGCGCTATAGCGCTCGAACTGGAAAAAAGCGCCCTGAAACAGATAGCTTTTTAATAGCGGGCCGAATGCAGCGCCGCGCGAGAGCAGGTACATGTCGTTCCAGTTCCTGGCCCCCGGCGCGCGTTGGCCGTAACGCACCGAATCATAACGTCCGGCGCAGGATGAAGCCTCCACGGAGCCTACGATCTTATGGACGAGAGAAAATAGAGGGAAGTCCGGCATGGACAACTCTCGCAGAGGAAAGCCCGCTTTTTCTAATTCACCGATCGATGCGCGAAACAGCTCTTGCTGCCCGGCAGGTAAGGCGCTTTGCGCCTCCACAATGAAACCGATGGTCGTCTTCCGCGGATCGATACTCTGCGGGGAAAAATCCGGAGCCTGTTCATCGGGTAGTGAATAATCGAATTCGTCCCGGCCGGCGATGGTCTTCAGTATCTCTCGAATGTTTTCCAGGCTTCCTGAAAGCAGCCCGCAGCATTCCATCGACGGAATCAGACCGATAAGGCCGAAGCGCGATACCAATCCGTAGCTGGGTTTGAAACCGCAGACGGCGGCACGCGATGCAGCCAGACGGCTCTCTCCCATCAGGTCCAGAACCAGTTCGGCATCGGCCGCCTGACCTTGAAGTGCTGCGCCTGCTTTGCTGCCCTGCATGCCGAAGCCGAATTCACTCATGCGCGTTGAGCCGCAAACAGCGGCTCCGGCTTGACGCAGCCGCCGCACGATTGTCGCGTCTTCCAATGCCGTGAAATCGGACAGCGCTTTTGAACCGGCATCCGCGGGCCAGCCCGCCGCTGAGATATTAGGTTGGATCGCAATCTTCAATCCCTGCAAACATCCGCCCTTTGTGTCGGCGGCTTCCGGATTGCGATAGAAAAAAACTGAATCCATGAAGATGTCTCCCCTTATTCCAGGATGCTGGCGACTTTAAAATAGCTGCCCTTAACCGACGGCGCGTTCTTGAATAATTGTCCTGTTTGGGATAGCTCCGAGCGTTTTGCTTCAGTCCCCGGACGCGTGCGGTTGGCGATGGGCACAACGTTATAGGCCGGCTCTTCTTTACCCGCGTTTTGAGCGGCGAGCAAGGCCAGCTCTTCAGCCTGCGCCAGGGTCTCCTCCATCAAGGCGCGCTCCCCGGATGCAATGCCGATGCGCGATACCCAGGAAATACGGTCGATCAAGTTTTCTTTTTCGGCTGTCCCGGGCAGGACATCCTGTCCGCCCAGATTCAACAGACCCAGTTCGGCCAGTTGCTCGCGCTTCACAACGGAGGGCGCCCCGGTCAAGGGGCAGGCGGCGCTGCGGTTTTTCGGGAAGGCGATAACCTCGCGGATAGACGGCGTTTGCAGAATCATCGACACCGTCCGGTCCATGCCCAGCGCCAGGCCGCCGTGCGGCGGTGCGCCGAAATCGAAAGCCCGCAGGAAAAAGCCGAACCTCTCCTTTGTTTCTTCCTCGGTCAGCCCCAGCGCGTCAAATATCTTTCGCTGCACGTTGCGGTTGTTGATGCGGATGCTTCCGCCGCCCAGTTCCTCCCCGTTCATCACCAGATCGTATGCCCGTGAATGCAGCGTCAGCAGTTCCTCAACATTCTTCGGATCGAAATCGACGCGGTCCGGCGCGGTGAACGGATGATGGATCGAGGTTACGCCTCCCTCGTCGGTAGGCTCGAACAGAGGAAACTCGGTGACCCAGACCGGAGAAAAGCTATCGGCCGGGATCAGGCCGAGTCGATTCGCCAGGTGCAGGCGCAGCTGGCCCAGCGCCGACGTTACAACGGCATACGATGGATCGGCGATCATTATAAGTACATCCCCGTCGACTACATCGAATCTTCCGCGCAGTTCTTCCATCTCTTCGCCGCTGAAATACTGGACGATATTGGATTCCAGTTTCCCGCCTGCGGCGCGCATCCAGGTCATGCCCTTGGCGCCCAACGACGGCACGATCTCTTTGGCGTATTCATTCTGCAGCACATTCTTGCTGAGCTTGTCCGACTGTCCTTTGATATTTATGCCCTTGATGCAGCCGCCGCGCTGCAGAACCTGTCGGAATATCGCGTAATTGGTTTGAGAAAATACATCGGTCACATCTACAAAGCGCAGGCCGAAACGCAGATCCGGCTTATCGGAACCTGTGGTGTCCATCGCTTCTTTATAAGTTATGCGGGGGAAAGGCCGGGGGAGCGCGATTCCGCCAACGTCAAACATCTTAACCGTGAGTTCCTCAACCAGTTCGTAGAGAAACTCCTCGTCGATGAAAGACGCTTCGATATCGAGCTGGGTGAATTCCGGCTGACGGTTGGGGCGCAGGTCTTCGTCGCGGAAGCAGCGCGCCAGTTGAAAGTAGCGTTCCATGCCGCCGATCATGAGCAGCTGTTTGAAGAGCTGCGGCGACTGGGGCAGGGCGTAAAAGCTCTGCTGATGGACGCGGCTGGGCACCAGGTAATCGCGCGCGCCCTCGGGTGTGCTGGCCGTCAATACGGGCGTTTCGATCTCCACGAATCCCCGCGAATCCAGAAATTCCCGTACGCATTGAAAGATGCGATGCCGCGCGATCAGATTGTTCCGCATCGAAGGACGGCGGATGTCCAAATATCGATACTGAAGCCGCAGGTCTTCAGCCACGTTGTCTGCGCCTGCGGATGTCGAGCCGGCAACCATAGCTTTGTCGGAGATGGCGAAAGGCAGCGAGTCCGATTCGGAAAGCACGGTCAGCTCATCGACCATGACTTCGATATTTCCCGTTTCGATGTTTGTGTTTTCTGTACCAGAAAGCCGCCTTTTTACCTCGCCCCTGATCGCGATGCAGTATTCGGAACGCAGTAAGGCCGCCTCCCGGCACACATCGGCCGGCGCGACTTCCGGGCTGAAAACAATCTGCATAATCCCGCTGCGGTCGCGCAGGTGTATGAACAGTAATCCGCCGTGATCCCTATATGCATCCACCCAGCCGGCAAGAAGAACCTTGCGTCCGATATCGTTCCCGGTCAACTGCCCGCAAAAGATGCGTTCGGAAAAAAGCATGAGAATCTCCCTTTCTGTTCAAGCTATTAAAGAATTGCGCTTCACCGTTAAGAAGTCTCTAATTCATTATAATATTTTCAGATGAGGCAGGTCGGGGAAAACCGCGGCCACAGCAGCATTTACGATTTTACCGTTCCGCATATTTATCGCGGCGGCGCGTCCCGGACTCAGGTGGGCGAATCGAACAATGCCCAAACCGGCGATCTCGCGGCAATACGGCAGCGTGGAATTGCACAGCGCGTGGCTGCTGGTCCTGCTCACAGCTCCGGGCATATTGCCTACGCAGTAGTGTACCACGCCGTCTATGATGTAGGTCGGATCGTGGTGCGTCGTAGCGCGGCTCGTTTCAAAGCAGCCTCCCTGGTCTATGCTCACATCCACTATAACGGTTCCATTCTTCATCTTCTTCAACAGCTGCCGCTTGATGAGCCTGGGCGCTTTCGCGCCGGGGATCAGAATCGCTCCGATTACCAGATCGGCCCAGACGGCATAGCGCTCTACAGCTTGGGGGTCGAAGCAGATGGTAGTGACGTTATGCGGCATGGTCTCATCCAGGTACCTGAGACGGTCGATATCCGTATCCATGATGATAACGTTGGCCCCCAGCCCCGCGGCGGTGCGCGCTGCGGCCGTGCCGACCATCCCTCCCCCCAGGATGAGAACATTGGCCGGCTCCACACCGCAAACGCCGCCGAGCAGTATGCCGCGCCCGTTCATTGACTTCTCCAGATACTTGGCGCCTTCTTGAACCGCCATCTTGCCGGCCACCTCGCTCATCGGCGTAAGCAACGGCAAACGTCCTTTATCGTCGCGCAGGGTCTCGTAGGCGACCGCGATGATTTTCGATTTGAGACACGCCTCGGTGAGCTCGCGCGAGGCGGCGAAGTGGAAATAACAGAAGACGATTTGTCCCCGGCGCAGCTTCTTTATCTCGCCGGGCTGCGGCTCCTTGACCTTAACTATCATATCGGAGCGCGAAAATACCTCGGCGGACGATTTTACCAGTTTCGCTCCGGCATGCGCGTACTCTTTGTCATCGAAGCCGCTGCCCAGCCCCGCGCCTGTTTCGACAAGCACCGTATGTCCGTCTCCGGTGAGTAGTTGGACTCCTGCGGGCAGCATTGCCACCCTGTACTCGTCAGGCTTTATCTCACATGGAACACCAATGATCATGTTTCTCCCTTTACTTTGTTGTGGTATCGTCTATCGGCAGATTAGCGCTGTCGGCGGGTTTGCCCCAATCGCGCTCGTACTTACTTAGAGAGCATTTCTTGCACCTGAACTCGGGCCTCTTGTCATTCGTATGGTCGTAGTTCGATGCCTTGGCCAGACGGTAGCCGCGGTCGACTATGGTCCCGCAGTCGGCGCAGACTATGTCCTGCTGTATCTCCCAGACCTCGCCGCGCAGTATATCGGTCTTCTTGAATATCCATCGATCCACCCAGAAGAAGATGAGCCCTCCGACGAGGTTGGCTACTATAGCGCCGATCCAGTCTTCTTTCGTGCCCCATATCGGCGAATGTTTAAAAACGGCGATTATCGGCGCCAGTATCGGTGTGGAACACTGCCAGCGGATAAGATAAAGAATATACCTGCGAAGTAACTGCATAGTTCCCTCCTTAATCGAGACGGGTTCGACTTACAGGAGCCCGGCTGATGCCGGGGTGGTTCGGAAAATAGTATAGCATGGAAAACCATTAATACAAATATTACCCCATCGACGCTATCGGCGTTGACAGAAGATAAACAGAGTATTACTATCAATAACACGCTTAACGTTCGATTATTAATCGAGGATAAGGAGGATGCCATGAGACTGGGAGCGCTTTATGCAGGGATTGTTCTGCTCATAGTCGTCGTTATTATTGCAATTGTTGGAGGCTTCGGCTCCGATTCCAAACAAGAAATAGTTATCGATCCTACTATGAGCGTGCCCGCGGCCCGTGCGTTGACGGAAGCGCATATCGAAGGTATCGTCACGTCCATGCAGGTCATGGCGCTGACCGACGAGGTGAAGTCGGCGGATTGGGATACGATGGAGACGCTTCTGGCCGAATTTGAAGACGGCAGCATCTCTCTGGTCGCCTGGTTTGCACTGCCTGATGGTTCGTATTACACGGTCGATGCCGGGCTGGCCGCCGGCAATTTAAACGATCGCGATTACTTCCCTGTGGTTATGGGCGGCGAAGTCGTCATCGGAGACTTGATTGTAAGCAAGTCGACGGGCAAGGAATCGACGGTTGTGACCGTGCCGGTTAGTGATGGTGGTGAGATTGTAGGTGCGCTGGGGGCATCGATTTATCTCGATGAGCTGAGCCAGTTGATCGTTGATGACCTGGATCTATCGAGCGAGATGGTGTTCTACGCTGTCAACGAGGATGACGTGATTGCACTGCACAGCGATGCTGAAATGATTATGCAGGACGCTTCCGAGATCGATGATTTGCCGTGTTTGATGTCGTATTCATCCGGTCTCCTGGACTGGACGTTCGCTATCGGTTTCGAATGTGAGCAATGAATCGGGTATAACTATGAAGCCCGCGGCAGAATCGCTGCGGGCTTTTTTTATTGTCGCTGGCCGATGGATGTCCGAACCCCCTGTTAGTCCCCCATACGTTGGGGGACATTTTTATTAATATAGGGGACACCCCTATAACCCCGTCAGGAGACGCTGTCTCCTGAACCTCTGTTTAAGTCTGTCATTGCGAGTCCTTCCATGATCAAGGTTATATGGAAGGATTCACCACGCTGAAATTTGAAAGTTGAAGGTGAAGAACACCTTCAACAGCGAGAGAGGATAAGGGCGAGGACTTCGTCAGGAGACCTGCTCCCAGAACCACGGGCTGACTACTAGATACAAAGCGATAGCGTAGATGACATCGAAGAGGAGCCTGCGCAATACGCTGGCTATGAGGATTATCAGCGAGAACGGGAAGGCGAATATTACGAAGAAATTATGTCTGAAATGCCTCTTGGTATCCTGCCACAACGTTTTTCCGTCGACGGAACTGGGGAACGCGTGCATGGCTATCGAGGCGCCGAGCCATATCATGACGACCTCTATCTTGAACTCGACCATGTGCGATACCCAGTAGCAGAGCAGGGCGAAGGCCGTATTGGTTATAAGCGGCCCGACGGCGACGAAGAAGGACTGGATATATCTATCTGGCGCGGAGTACTTGACGTATCCGCAGGGATTGCCGAATCTGAACAGGCAAGTCTTGATAACGTGAACGCCGGTCAGGTGGCAGAATATCTTGTGTCCCAGTTCATGCAGGATGACGCCGGGGAAGGTCAGCGTCGATATAAGTACATAGCCGATCATATCAGTCGGAAGTGTTTACCAGTTCCTTTTCCCTGCGATGAATGCATCAACACCTTTGTTCTTGAGTACCCTCAGATTCTTGATATGCCCGTCGTCATGCACGGCTTTCAGAAAATCGAGCTTGTCGCATGTCTCGAAGTCGCCGCACTCCCAGCATCCCTGTGTGCCCTTCTTCTCGTTGCATTTCCTTATCTTGCAGAAAGGCGGCCCCCCGCCGTTCCTGCACACCTTGTGGCACCTGAACTTGACCATAGCGCCGAGGACTTCGTAGCACGTGTCGTAGCCTTTGAATGCCTTACCGAAGTTGTTTTCAGCCATTGAATCGGCGAACTTTTTATATTTCGAATCGCGCAGTTCCTTCCTCAAATCGCGGGACATGTCAGCTACCTTTTGCTTGTAGCCGTGGCAGTCTCCGCAGTACAGCCCGCAATACGATACCAACTCTTTACCCGCTTTAGCCATGTTATATCTTCACTTCCGGCGCGATGCGTTCCACCGCGTTATCGATCTCGAAGAACTCTTCTTTCTTGAAGTGGAACATATTGGCAATGATATTGGATGGAACCTGCTCGACGCGGTTGTTATAATCGCGCACGTTGCCGTTGTAGAAGCGGCGCGCCCGCTGGATGCGGTCTTCCGTATTCGTCAGCTCATGCTGCAGTTCAAGGAAGTTCTTGCTGGCTTTCAGGTCGGGATAGTTCTCGGCTACGGCCAGCAGTTGGCGCAAACCGCTTACCAGCGCGTTTTCGTCCCTGGCCTGCGACTGCGGTGATCCGTGGCTGGCGGCAGCGGCGGCGCGCGCCTGCGTTACCCTCTCCAGCACTTCCCTTTCATGCTTGGCATAGCCCTTAACCGTTTCCACCAGGTTCGGTATCAGGTCATAGCGCCGCTTTAACTCAGTATCGACATTCGACCACGACTCCGTGCAGTGGTTGCGGCCGCGCACGAGGCTGTTATACATGAAAGCTATCCAGAGTATAAACAGTACGATTACGCCGACGATAATACCGATAGTTACGCCCATAGTTTCTCCTATTTACCCTTCAATTCCTGTATCAACGACTCCGGCAAGCGGTCCAGTATACCGTTCACCAGATTGATCGCTTCCTCGAAATAACCTACAGTAAATGTCTTGTTGCGGTAAGCGATAACGTGCCTGCCAAAGAATTCGATATCATACTGCAGCGATTGCAGCATGAACTCCATCGTCGCCTGGTTAAGCACATCGTAGGCCCATTTCTTGTCCGGGGATTTGACGTAGAACTTCTTGCTGAACTCGGCGGACTCGAAATCGATGTCGTCAAAGCCGATGAACTCGGTTAATTTATCGAACAGGCGCTCGCTGCGGATGAACAGCGGTTTCAGCCAAAGGTTTGCATCCACAATGACGGCGGAGAAGTAGTGGTGGGTGGTGCGGCGGTTGCCTTTTGAATCGGTGTGATGCGTCTCGTAGTGATAGTCGAAGGCGCGAACGGGACGGCCGCCTAAATTCCCCTCGACGATGTTATATCCATAGCGGTTATCGCCGCGCTGAAGGCACTTAAAGGAATAGCTGGCTATACTTCCGTCGCGACCGGCATTGAAGTTCAGCCCTTTGGAGAAAGCCCACCCCGCAAGTTCTTGTTTGCGGCTCTCCGCTTTCTTGTGCTTTACTATTACACCGACGATGATGATAGCTATGATTGCAACGATTATGATGATAACAACTGTGAGGTCCATATTTAATTCTCCTGCATCGCGACTTCAAAATCGACATCACCGGGTACGATTTATTTGCAACAGTATAGCACAGATAAGTTTGTTAAAGCTGCGGTTCTCAATCCTATATTAGAATAACCCCAGCGCCGCCCATAGCACCACCCCGAAGACGGCGTGCAGAGCGAGCTGTTCGTACCAGGCTGAAGCCGCCGCCCGCCTGCCCAGAATCCCCTGCCCCGCCGCCGGCAGCGCGAAAAAGAGCATGGCCAGCCATAGCAGGAACACGTACGGAGCCAGCGCGACTACGTTGGCCGGATCAGTATCAAACAATAGCGTGATGCCGTAATAAACCGCCCCGAATACGGCGCTGGTGACGAGGTGAACGGCTATACCGGCCGCATAGACCATCGCTTTGCCCGTCCTCAATCGCAATCTTGTCAGAGCGAACTCGCCGTCGATCAGAAGAAGGTTGGCTTTGACCAGACGCAGTCGGTATCCGATCTCGGTTAAGGCGGCCATAGCGATTCCTGCGATTACGGCCGCCGCGATTACCTCTATTGCCGTCATATCAATACCTCCCCAGACTAAATATGAATGGTGAATTTAGATACAGGGACCATCAATACGCTGTCCGGCGATCCAAGTTCGGATTCCAAAAGGAGGCCGGCTTCCACCGGCAGCCGGAATTTGATTCGCGAGAGTGATAACGCGCGTATTTCCAGCGCCTTATGCTCGATATCTATCCTCTTTAACCTGTTCCCCTTACCTATGAAACCCGCCATAGGCCCGGTTATATGTTCCACGGTCGCCGCATCCCGGTTGATATCAGGCGACGTTTGCATCTCGATATCGATGTCACCGGACCAATACCCGGATGCACGGTATTTATCTATATCGTTGATACCGGAACTCTCTATGCGCAGTGCGAAAGAGATGCGCTGCCACGGGATGCCGAGGATGCGTGTCGCCATCGGGATAAATATCGAGGAAACGCCGCTTTTAAAGAAGTACACCGCCGGTTTGCCCGTCTGAGGGTCGATAACATAGGTGCGCAGGTTGAGCTGGTCGTAGTTGAAGCCGGGCCATCTCAATGCCGATAGATGTACGCGTCTGCACTGCATCGCCACCAGCGATACGAAGACCCTGTCATCGATCGATGCCAGCGGGAGCGCCGACGGCACCAGCGGACGTATACGCGTTGACGGCACAAGGTAAGAAACGTACAGCACGTCGCGCAAATCCATCTTTACCGATATCAGCTTAGCTAGCCTGGACATATCGTATCTCTATGAATACGTATCGCTTAGACCGCTTGTCGAAAATCCGCTTGACAAGTCCTTGAATGGGCATTAGTGTATGGTATCAATCGGTCGCTGTCAACCGTGTGATAAATGTTACATACTGTCATAGTCGGGGCGTTCATACTATCGACAGCTTGATGAAAATAGCGATTGAAGCACAAAAGGCATGAGAGTACATAAAATAAATACCAGCGTGCGTGTTCCTCTCAGTATCGAAGAGGTGTTTCCCTTTTTCTACGACGTGCTGAACCTGCAGAGGATAACCCCTCCCGAGCTCGATTTCGGCATACTGACGCCCCTGCCCATAAAGATAGAGCTGGGTACTATAGTCGACTACCGCATGAAGCTGTTCGGCATACCGTTCAAATGGCGCTCGGTGATATCGACATGGGAGCCGCCGCGCAGGTTCGTTGATGAGCAGGTCTCCGGGCCTTACCGCGTCTGGAAGCACATACATAACTTCTATCCCGATGGCGACGGCACCATCGTCGAGGATGACGTATCGTATCGCCTGCCGCTGTGGCCGCTGGGAGAGATAGCCTATCCCTTAGTGAAGGCTCAGCTCAGGCGCATCTTCAGCTACCGCCAGCGCAGGATTATCGAACTGCTGACAGTTGCTCATGCCGACAAATCTTCCGGGCAGGGAGGGTCGATATGAAGATTCTTATCTCCGGAGCTTCGGGACTCATAGGCTCGGCGCTGGTGCCTCATCTTGAGTTACAGGGGCATACAATCGTCAGGCTCGTACGCGACAGGTCAAAACAGGGCATATTCTGGGACCCGCCTAACGGCATCATAGAACTATCTGTCGATGCCGGCATCGACGCTGTGATAAATCTGGCCGGCGAGAACATAGCCGATGGCAGATGGACGAAGCAGAAGAAGGATAAGATACTCTCCAGCCGCATCGACAGCACTTTGCTGTTGGCCAGAACAGCCGCCGCGATGAACCCGCGTCCGAAGGCTTTCCTTTCAGCGTCCGGCACCGGATACTACGGCAATTCCAGGGATGTGATTGTTAACGAGGATAGCCCGGAAGGCACGGGCTTCCTGGCGGATGTTTCATGGGACTGGGAGGTCTCCGCCCTGCCCGCGCATGAGGCGGGGATACGCGTGGTATATCTGCGCATCAGCCCCGTGCTCAGCTCCGAGGGGGGCATGCTGCGCCGCCTGCTGCCGCTGTTCAGGTTCGGGCTGGGCGCGGCGCTGGGGTCGGGGCGGCAGTACATGAGCTGGATAGCCATCAGCGATCTCATTACCGCCATCGATCATATACTGCGCGAAGAATCGTTGTCCGGGCCGGTTAACATGTGCTCTCCCAATCCCGTCACCAACCGCGAGTTCACGAAGGCGCTGAACAGAGTGCTGAAACGGCCGATGCTGTTCCGCATTCCGGCCTTCGTGCTGAAAGCCGTATTCGGCGAGATGGCCGATGAAGAGTTGCTCTACAGCACGCGCGCGGTTCCGCAGAAGCTGACGGATTCAGGATTCGAGTTCAAGTATCCGATGATTGAAGAGGCGCTGCGTCATGTATTACAGCGGAAATGAGCGCAGAGACTAGCTTATGGAAATCTTTCCAGTAGTTCCAGTTAGCTCCCATTCGCCTTCTATTAATTCTAAGACGTAGGTTTCCCAGCGACCACCATCACCAGCCATATAATGGCTTCCGGGCACTTGTACTGAATCATCTGTTTGCGGATGTATGTTTCCAAGTGTGACTATAGCCCCGCCGTCTAAGACTGTGCCGTATGAGTCCTTTTCTACCTCACTAAAGTTATTTACCCATATTATGTCGGTCGGTAAATCTTGAAGCGCTATTATGATTTCTGATTGCACGTTTTCTGAAATGAGAATCGGTTCCGAGGACTTTATTGTCGGATCGCCAGCTCTATCATCTTTATATCTGATTATGTACAGCGTGGGAGGTTGATATGTTCCATTGAATGTAGTATTTGTATGAATCTGGCGTATAACCGCGGAGTATATGTCAACTTCATCGCCCTGCTCGATTGTAATAGACGGCACGTTATTACCACACGCAGTTGATACGCAGCCGAAAGTAATCAAGGATATGATTAGTAAGGTAACCGAAATACTACGGAATGAGTTCATGTCATTCCTCCTTTTAGCGGATGGTGCCTCATTACGGAAAGACGCGCGATTGCGCTTTTTGTCAGGGATTTACAGGTCTCGATCGACTAAATCTTCGTAAAGACCAGCACACCGTTCTGCCCGCCGAAGCCGAATGAGTTGGATATGGCGGCTTTGATGCTATCTTCGCGGGCGACGTTGGGAATGACATCGAGGTCGCATTCCGGGTCTTTGGTCTCGTAGTTGATCGTCGGGGGGAGAATGCCGTGCTTCACAGTGAGGACAGTGGCGGCGGCCTCTATGCCGCCGGCGGCGCTCAGCGCGTGGCCTATCATCGACTTGTTCGAGCTGACGGGCACCCGCCTGTCGCCGAAGACGCGGTGTATCGCTAGAGTTTCGATCTTATCGTTGGCCTTGGTCGACGTGCCGTGCGCGTTGACATATCCGATGTCTTCCTTGTTAAGGCTTGCATCTTTAAGGGCTTCCTCTATCGCGGCAGCGGCCCATTTGCCCTCCGGCTCCGGTAGCGCGATGTTATAGGCGTCGGCGGTCATGCCGAATCCCTTGAGCACGGCTAAAGGCTCGGCGCCGCGGTTCTTGGCGTGCTCCATCGTTTCAAGAACGAGTATGCCGGCTCCCTCTGCGATTACGAATCCGTCGCGGTCGGCATCGAAGGGGCGGCTGGCGCGCTCCGGCTCATCGTTGCGCTGGGAGAGGACGCTCATGCAGGCGTAGCTGTCCACGACGAGAGGCGTAAGGGTGGATTCAGCCCCGCCGGCAAGCATCACGTCAGCCCGGCCCTCGCGCAGGACGCTCATCGCCGTGCCGATAGCCAGGGCTCCGGTGGCGCAGGCGGCTGATATCCCGATATTCGGACCGTGGATGCCCAGCACTATGGACGCATTGCATGTAGGCATATTGGCGATGGATTTGGGCACGGACAGGGGATTAACGAAGCCCGGCCCTTTCTCCAGGAACCTTAGGTGCTGTTCCTCTACGCTGGCGTAGTCCCAGGCGGCCGAACCGATAACGCATCCGATCCTCGCCGGGTTTTCGCCGGCGATGTCGAGTCCCGCGTCTTTCACCGCCTGTATAGCTGCCGCCGATGCGAACTGCGACGACCTGGCCATCCTGCGGGCCTGCTTGCGGTCTATGTAATCCTCCGGCTTGAACGAGGTAACCTCGGAGGCTATCTGGCTTATGTGCCCCGTCGGGTTGAATGATTGGATGCGGCGTACGCCGGACCTGCCCGCTATCAGGGCTTTCCAGAAGTCCTCCTTATTGCAGCCTATCGAGGTGAATATCCCGATTCCGCTGACTACTATTTCTTTTCTATCCGGCATACGACTCTTCTATTAGTTGTCAAACATATGAATGATACTTGCGCGGTCTGCCGTGTGTCAAGCTATATTCGTAGTTTGAATGCTTAGCGATATTAATGCTGAGAGGTATTCCGGAAGGCGGTGTATTACGATTATAAAAACTCAGTTATGCTGGACGGCCTTCAGATTAATGTCGATGCTCTCACGCGATACAGTTGCAGTCCTTATAAGGTTAATAATCTTATCCGAGTCCAGTTCATCCAGTGTGAAGTATGAGCCGCCGCTTTTCTCGGCGATGTCCTTATTGTAGCTGACCCCTTCCTGTGGAAAACTGTTATCCGTGGTATCGATGACGACGACATGGATGTTGTGTTTTTTTATCTCCCGGGAGGTCGCTGTTATTTCCTTGCGTATATTGATCTCCATCGGCACATTGGCCCGGCCGTCGGATACCACTATTAATATCGGTATGATATTTTTCCTCTTGGATATCTCCGTTTTTAAGATGCGGAACCCTTTGTAAAGGCCGTCGGATAGAGGCGTCAATCCCTCGGTCGGTATCTCTTTAAGATGCCTGACGGCAAGCTGAACGCTGGAGGTCGGGGACAAAATAACCCTAGACTTGTTTCCTGAGACCGCGATCATCCCTACCCTGTCCCTTTTCTGATAGGATTCCTCAAGAAGCGACAAGACTGTAGACTTGGTCAGGGTCATGCCCTTTATAGCAGCCATCGAGCCCGATGCGTCAACTACGAACATGATAACGGAGGAGACCTTCTTGGCCCTTATCTTTTCCCGCAAGTCGTCCTCGCCGATGTTCAGTGTGCCTGTTCTGGCCGCCGCCGCTCTTATGGTGGCATCGATGGCGATATCGGCGGCTTTTCCTTGAGGCGTCCTGGCTCTTATGTATTTGCCACTGCTGGTGCTCAGCGTGCGCGTTCTCCGGCCTGAACCGGATCTCGGCTTATTATCTTTCGTCGGTCTTAAGGTGAGCTTTTTTTTTTGGCAATGTCCAGGTCTTCATTAACGATTCTGGGCTGCGAGTCCACCGGGGAAACGAGGCGCACCTCCGCGACCTCGCCCCTTCCCACTCCGCGGCTTTCCCCGGAGACTACAGGCGTGACAGTCTTTCGCTGGCTTACGATCCTTTTGACCTTATCCGTCACCGGCTGCGGTTCCTCAAACGGCAGGCGCCTCATCCTATGCGGAAGCACTAGCTCGGAGGCTTTCACCACGTCTTCTTCATTCACCGTCGTGCGTTGATTATACGCTGCTATTGTCTTGGCGGTCCTGGCGATGAGGAAATCCGCCCTGTGGCCGTGCACCTCAAATTCTATGCAGATGTTGATTATCGTTGTGAAAATATCCGCCGGAATCTCGACCTGGCTCAGGAGATCTCTCGCGTTCAGTATCCTTTGTCTTAATTCCGCTTGCTCGTTATCATAGTTTCTCGCAACCGATTCGGGATGCTGTTCGAAATCCTCCACAAGCTTTATGATTTTCATTCTTTCCTTCGGGTTTTTGAGTCCTTTGACGTTTACCGAAAGGCCGAATCTATCCAGCAGCTGCGGGCGTATCTCCCCCTCCTCCGGATTCATGGTCCCCACCAGGATGAACCTTGACGGGTGCGATATGGAAATGCCTTCCCTCTCTACGGTGTTCACGCCCATCGCGGCTGAATCGAGGAGGACGTCCACAAGGTGATCGTCGAGGAGGTTAACTTCATCGATATAAAGGATGCCCTGGTTGACCTCGGCCAGTATGCCGGGCTGCAGGGCTTTTATCCCTTCACCCAAAGCTTTCTCGATATCGATTGTGCCTACGACTCTGTCTTCCGTGGCGCCCAGCGGAAGCTCAACCACCTTCGTCTTTCGAGTAACCGTGTCGAGCTTCTCGCCCTTGAGAAACTTATCGTGGCAGATATTGCATTGCAGGGACGGGTTATTGGGGCTGCAGTTGAACCGGCATCTTACAACTTCTATATCCGGCAGAAGGTCGGCTAGCGCCCTTACCGCGGTCGATTTCCCTGTGCCCTTTTCTCCCGTCACAAGGACTCCCATCAGAGCGGGGTTTATAGCATTAAGTAGAAGTGCTAGCTGTAGATCCTGCTGTCCGACTAATGCCGCAAAGGGAAGTACTACTCTCTTGATTCGATTAGGCAAAACACATACCTCTTATAAAAGAATTGTAGCATAATTTTAAATAAAATAATATAGGTGTTACTCGTGGGCCGTTGATCGATTGGGGATAGTTATTATTACATAACCCGTACTTCGGCGAAGCGCCGGCGCAAAGCCTTCTGATAATTGAAAGCGGGATAGCCGAATATCACGCAGATGCCCGGCTGAATCCTGTTCGATAGCTTGTATTTACTCTTGAGCTTCTTGCTGTACTTCATCGCGTATCCGGTGAATCCCAGCATGCAACTCCCCAGCCCCAGCGATTCCGCCGCCAGCATGGCGTACGTGGCGGCTATGTACGGGTCCGCCGGATCGGCGTTGGCCCCGCCGTAGAAATAAAGTGCCAATGGAGCATCGTAGAAGAACCAGTCCTCGCCCTTCTTATCCATCTCTATATAGGCGTCGATGGCCGGCACAACGAAGTCCTTAAATGAACTGTAATTCTCTTTGCCGACGAAGGGTCGCATCCCTGCCATCATCGCCGGGGACATCATGCGTTTCCAGGATTTGAGCGCATTCAGCAGGTCTTTGCGGAAGTCCTTGACCTTATCGCGTCCCTGGAACACTAGGATACCGACATCAGACGGAGGGATGCCCATGGGAGCTGTGGACGCGGCCGCGACTATGTTCTCGACAACGTGGCGCTCCACTTCGCGCTCCTTGAAGTTGCGCACGCTGCGGCGGGCCGACATGAGGGCCAGAAGCTGGGTGTAGGTCGCTTTGCTCTCCTTGGCCGGCACGGCAATTAAATCGTCCAAGGAAAAGTCGCGGCCTTTTACTGTGATGCAGTCCAGCGGGCAGACGCAGACGCACTGGCCGCAGGCTATGCAGCCGAATACCCGCGACTGATCGATACAGACATTCCTGTCTTCCATATACAGCGGCGCGCCCTTGCATACCTTGACGCACAGTCCGCACGAGTTGCAGTGCTCGTAATCGATAGTGACTTCCGCTGTTCCCTTGCCCCGCCCGATATCAACCGCCATGTTTACCTCCGATGATGGAATAGATTATACAACATGTAGGCGCGACAAGCGCAATATACGACGAATAATCGATTGTCTAATTGGTTCTATCAAGGCCGGACTGTCCCAACGCATCCTTAAAGAATTGAACTATATCTTGAGCGCTCTTTTCCTGCCCTGACGGTATCGGGACGCGCACCGTATAGCTGTCGCGCCCGTTGCGCGAGGGCGCCGAATACTCGAACTCGACCATCGGCGGCGTTTCTTCTAAATAATCTACTCGATCGAGTCTGCTGCCGATGACGTTCCATGCGTGAAGCTGTCCGTTCAATATGATGCCGTCCCCTGCGATCAGCGCTTCGCCTTTGTGCTTAACATTGCGTCTATAGTTCTGCCGCGAGGTGAGGAAGGCTGTCAGCGATACGAGCGCGATGAGTCCGAGCATGGTATACAGCACATATATCCCGGCCTCGGGATCAACGACGGCGAATAGTATGCCGAAGAATATGGCGAATGCCGATATGATACCCACCAGAGTCCACCTGTTTTTCCTGTCTATCTTGTAGTCGGCCTTGGTATACGCGCGCCATTCTTCGTCGGAGTATGTCCAGCGCGCCAGGGGATTTTTATCGGAGAGTATGCGGTCGTAGCGTTTTGCCAGCCTGAAGAATAATACTGCGGTGACGATACCGGTTATCATGATGAGGAGCCCGAACGCCGCCAGCGCAAAGCCTCCGCCGAAGCCGTCCAGCCACCCGAAGCCTATCGGGCCGAACATGAGGAACAGCCCGATGAACGCCGCAACCAGAGCACCGATAGCAACTTTTTTCTGCGGGTTGGATTTCATGATTGCTATATTATACTAGACAAATCAAGAAAATGGCGCTATTTCTTCACGTCCACGGGTATCCCCGCCACCATCAGTACCACCCGGTCGGCCTTCCCCGCCAGGCGCTGGTTGGCCAGTCCCAGATAGTCGCGGAAGACACGCCCCAGCGGATGCTCTGGCACTATGCCCATCCCCACCTCGCCGCTGACGATGATATAGGTCGCCTCCCCTTGCGCGTATGAGTAAATCAGCCCATCTACCGCATCTGTCATTTCTTGCTCGCTCAGCTTCTCATCGCGCATCAGCAAGTTGCTGAGCCAGACCGTTATGCAGTCGACGATAACAACGTCGGTATTTCCAGTTTCACTGAGCAGCGCCGAGGATATGTCGAGAGGCTCCTCTATGGTGTGCCAGGACTCAGGGCGCGACGACTTATGTCTGGCGATACGGCTCTTCATCTCTTCATCCCCGGCCTCGGCTGTAGCCAGAAACAGGATGCGATCTCCGAATTCGCTAGCAAGCTTCTGGGCGTAGCTACTCTTGCCGCTGCGCACGCCGCCGAGGATGAGAACTAAATGCTTATTCATTTTCCTATTTCCTTCTTTTAGAGGGTTAAGACTCTCAACCCCCTATATCCCCCAATCTTGGGGGAAACCTAAATCTGGGGGACACCCCCAGTTCCCCTGGCAGGAAGTTTCCTGCACCTCTGTTTCGATGGTCTATTTATACCTGCGATCTTGTAGACCATATCCATATCCAGGCTGTTCCGAACGTGGTCCGCTAACTTGTCGTATTCCGAACCTTTGGAAAGTGTGAATGTCCGTGTATCGCCGTCGACTCCTTTTGCTCTGCGCAGGTTCGATAACAGGCATCGCCTTATAGATTCGTTCTCGAAAAGGCCGTGTATGTATGTGCCGACGATGCTGCCGTCGCCGTTCGTCGCGCCATCCAGATGGTTCGACCTTCGTTCACCGCGCTGTGTAATTCTGAAAGCAGGCGAAACGTTATCGGCGAGCGTCCGTCCCATATGTATCTCGTATCCGCTTATTATCTCGCCCCTGATATCGCCGAGGATACCGCGCTTGCTGTTGCAGACGGCACGCACCTGCCACGTGGTCTTGCGTTTAGCGAACGTCGTTACAACATCGAGCAATCCCAGCCCTTCAATTGAATTATGTTCTGACTCGGTGTGATAGGGGTCCTTGATCCTTCTGCCCAGCATCTGGAAACCGCCGCAAATGCCGATTATCGGAACACCTGAATTTGCGCTGCGCACGATGTCGTCGGCGATACCGGTATTCTTGATACGTTCAAGGTCAGAAATGGTGCTCTTGCTGCCGGGCAGGATAATTAAATCGGGATGACCGATGTCTTTTACATGTCTTATGTAGCGCACGGTAACGCCCTGCTCACACTGCAGCGGCTCGAAGTCGGTCGAGTTCGATATATGCGGAAAATGGACGACGGTGATATCTATATCGGTCGATGTATTTTCCGGCGTGTCGCGGCGCACCGAGTCCTCCTCGTCGATGAAGATGTCGTGGTAGTATGGAACGACGCCGACGACAGGCAGAGACGTGATGCCCTCAAGCTCATCGAGGCCGGGTTTGAGCAAGGATACGTCGCCGCGGAATTTGTTGATGATGAAGCCTTTGACGTATCGCTTCTCGTCCTCGTCTAGCAGTGCCAGCGTCCCCACCAGCTGCGCGAATACGCCTCCCTTGTCGATATCTCCTACCAGCAGCACCGGCGCGTCGGCCATCTTCGCGATGCGCATATTCACGATCTCGCGCCGCTTGAGGTTGATCTCCGCCGGGCTTCCCGCACCCTCGATGACTACGATGTCGTATTGCGAGCGCAACCGGTTCAACGATTCCTCGGCGGCTTTGAGCAATTCTGTCGTCTGGAGGTAGTATTCGCCGGCGGGAACGGTCTTCCACGGCTTGCCCATCAGCACCACCTGGCTTCTGGCATCAGCCTCGGGCTTCAATAGAATCGGGTTCATATCAACCGACGGCTCGATGCCCGCCGCCTCCGCTTGTACCACTTGCGCCCGGCCCATCTCGCCGCCGTCGCGCGTCACGTACGAGTTCAGCGACATGTTCTGCGATTTATATGGAGCGACACTGAAGCCGTCCTGCCGGAATATGCGGCACAACGCGGCTACGAGTATGCTCTTACCTACCGAAGAGCCCGTGCCCTGTATCATGAGAACTTTAGCTGTCACTACTCTTTCCTCTTAGGCCTTAACTCGCACTTTGTTATCTCGTAGAACCAGCGCTTATCCTTTAGAACCTTGTTGGCCTCGACTATTTCCAACCGCTTCTTAAAAATGGGACCGTCGATGACCAGCGTGTGGTACTCGCCGGATTCGCCGCACGGAGTGATGTTCTTGAGCTTTTTGAGATCGGATATGAATTCGCGGTCGATGACGCGCCCGGCCCAGCTTTCGCCCAGGAGCTCGGCGTCGGCCGACACCACCACCGTTTTGAACCCGAGATCGACGAAGTCCTTCATTATCTTATCCTGGTCCATCAGCCACAGCGGCAGATGAGGCGTGATGCCGCCCGCGGCGCAGACCCTGTCGATCCATTCTTTATGCGCGTTAAAATCTATGTCGCCGAAAACTCCGGCTGTTATGCCCTCGCTCTTGAACTTGACCATAGTTTGTTTGAACGCGGCCTCGTAGTCGGCATGCTTCGTCCTTTTTTGCACCAGCGGTATGCCGATAGCTTTGGACTGCATATCGAGCCATTTTGCCGCCATGCCGTGGCTCCACGAAGACTTGCCGTCCTCGGTCACCATGTTCAGCAGGTAGCGAATCTTAAGGCCTTTGCTGGATGCCAGATGGAGCGCCATACACCCGTCCTTGCCCCCGCTCCATGATACGAATGCCTGTTCCATAAATCGACTCCTATTTCCCGATTCTTTCATTTATTACCAAACGCAATGCCTCGACGAACTTACGGCATGCGGGCAGCGGCTGTGCTACTATGCGAATGTATTGCGGCAATCCGAATGAGGTGCAGTCACGCACGCAGATCCCGTATTTCAGCAGTTCACGCCGCACGGCTTTCGCATCGCCGACTTGTATCAGAATGAAGTTGGTGCTGGTTGGAATTACATCTAAACCTGTATCTTCGATCGACTTTAAAAGGTATGATCTAGCCTTTACGACAACCTTCTTTGCCTTCACGATATGCTTGTCGTCGTTGACTGCTTCGAGGCCCAGAGCCTGCGCGATGGCGTTGACACTCCAGAACGGCTGATAGCATTTCAATCTCTCGATCACATCCGATGACGCAATAATGTAGCCGAGACGTATACCCGCCACCGCGTAGTCCTTGGTCATTGAGCGCATGACGACGACATTTCCTTTTTCGAGCAGTGAAGTGGCATCCCACGAATCGTCTGCAAAGGGCATATACGCCTCGTCGATTATAAGCAGGCCGGGAGCTGCTGACGCGGCGATTTTCACGACATCGGCACTTTTCAGCAGGACGCCTGTGGGATTATTCGGATTGCACAGAAAGACGATGCGAGGCTTAATCGAATCTATTCGCTTGCATACGCTCGGGATGCTCCAGCGAAATTGGTTCTTCTCTTCAGCTTTGATAAATACAGGCTCAACCCCGGCCAGTCGGCAAGCCGTCTCGTACTCGCCATACGTTGGCGACAAAATAACCGCATCGCCGTCCTTCTTCAGAAATGTTCGCGCGATAAGATGGATAATCTCTGTCGAGCCGTTGCCTACGAGAATCGACGCCACGTCCATGCCTGTTTTACTAGATATGGCTTCCCGCAGTTCCAGACAATCCGGGTCGGGGTAGCGCGATATGTCGGTATCGGCTATAGATTCCTTCATGTGCGAAGGCATCCCGAGCGGGTTGATATTGGAGCTGAAATCGATGACGTCATCGATGCTTAATCCCAGTTCGCGCAGTTCCGCCGGTGTGATGCTGCCGTGCACCGGCCTCGGCATCGATTTATTTTTTTTATTCGTCATTTTATATCTTTTCATCGGTTTGTACCCGCTGGTTAGGCAATCTCACCCCTTAAAGTAATTTGTGTAGGGGCTTGATTAATCAAGCCCGCCAACTTATGTCAAACACAGTCGAAGAATGTGTGATGAATTGATATCAATATGAATGCCAGCAATACGCCGCAAGCGGCGACCCATTTCATGATTCGAATCGACCTCGTAATATCGGCGGGCGTAGGCGGCCTCAACCCCGCCCCGAGCACATAATGCCCCGCCTTCTCCAGCTTAACGCCCAGCGCCCCGGCCATTGCCGCCATGGTCAGCCCCGCGTTGGGGCTTTCTGTGTGATGCCCCTCTTTAAATAGGGTCTTCAATGAATGTTTTATATTGTCTTTTGTAAACAGGCTCACCGCGGCTATCATGAGCGCAGCGATGCGCGCCGGAACCAGGTTCAGCAGATCGTCCAGCCGCGCCGAGGCCTTGCCCAGATATTCGTATTTTCCGTGATAGCCGATCATCGCATCCAGCGTGTTCACTGTTCTATATGCAACCGCTCCCGCCAGCCCGAATATCGCAAAATATAACCACGGCGCTACGAAGCTGTCCGTTGTGTTCTCCGCCACGGACTCGATAGCCGCCGATGCCGACTGCTCCGGAGTCAACTGTTTTGTATCGCGGCTGACCATTGCGGACAGGTTCTTGGCAGCTTCCGGGGAATCGCTCTTTTCCAGACTGATACGCACGTCGTTGGCGCTGATTTGCAGGCCGCGTATCGAGAAGCACATCTTCAGGAGTATCGCTACGACGACGATATATAAAGGAACCCACACCTCTTTGAGCCACTGGGCCAGAAAGTACGCTCCGGCGGTAAACACGGCGGGGAGAATCAGCGCGACGAATAAGCCATATATGAATTGCGCCACTCGATTTGCCTTCGGAGCTATGCGCTCCAGAAGTCCGATTATTTTGCCGATACCTGCAACGGGGTGTATCGCGTTCGGCGGGTCGCCCAGAGCCAGGTCCCACGCTAGAGCCAGGGCCAGCGCGGCGGCGTCCATCCACAGATGCTCCAGCATCACATCACCGCCTGCCATATCGGTTGTATCGCCAAATGCGGAACAATGGCTATGGCCACAATGAGAACTGCGACCTCGGTCATCTCATTGATTGCGCCGTAGGTATCGCCAGTGAGGCCGCCGAGCATGCGCGAGATACCCCACCCCATTAGCAGCGCAACCAGCTTGGCTGTGAACAGCAGCACTATGCCGCCAATCCATCCGAATACAATAGCTATCGCCAAGGCTATGAGACCGGCGGCCACCATATAGATGAAAGATTTATTGCTGCGAAATGCGGAGCCCAGCCCCTCAGCACGTGCGTACGGGAACAGGTTCAGCACGAGCGCCATGCCCCAGCGCGACATTGCCGGGAACAGCACGATGATCCAGAAGCGATCCCACCCTACCGCCAGCGACGCTATCGCCGAAAACTTGATTATGAGAAGAAGCGCCCCTCCCGCCACGGCGTAGGAGCCGACATTCTTCATGCGCATGATCTCCAGGCGCCGCTCCCGCGTGTGCCCGCCAAACAGGCCGTCGCAGGCATCAACGAATCCTTCGAAGTGCAGCGCGCCTGTGAATAGTACAAGCGCGGCGACGGTCACCGCACTGATCAGCAGATTCGGCAAAAAACGACCTAGTCCGAAATCGATTCCGGCTACCAGAAGTCCCAGCACCAGGCCGACAAGCGGAAAGTATACGGAAGAGCCGGCAAGCGAACGTCCTTCTTTATATCGTTTGCCGACCGGGATGATGGTGAGGAATCCTAACGCCGACAGGAAATTCATGGCGATTCGTTTCAGCCTTTCTCCGAGACGCCGGCCTCGCCGAAGGTGGCCATTTCCGCCAGGCAGAGCGCCGCTCCCTCGATTACGGTCATAGCCAGTGCCGCACCGGTGCCCTCGCCAAGCCGCATCTTAAGATCGAGGATGGGTTCGAGTCCCATATGTTTGAGCGCGCTGATATGTCCCTGCTCTATCGATAGATGCGCGGCGATAATGTAGTCCTTCACTCTCGGGCAAAGTGTGTAGGCTATGAGACCTGCCGCACCTGAGATAAATCCGTCGAGCACGACGACTTTCCTCGCGGCGGCCGCGCCCAGTATCACGCCGGCCAGCACGCCTATCTCAAACCCGCCGACCTTGGCCAGCACGTCCAACCCGTCGCCCGGATCGATCTTATTTATTTCGATGGCTTGCTCTATTATCTTGGCCTTGTGCTTTCTCTGCTCTTCCGATATCCCGGTGCCGAGTCCGGTCACTTTCAATGGGGTCTTGCCGCATACCACGCTGGTGATTGCGCTCGCCGCCGTCGTGTTGCCGATGCCCATATCTCCCGTGCCGATCATGTCGGCGCCTTTTGCGACCTCTTTCGCTGCGATGGCTATACCCTCTTCGATACAGCGCCGTGCCTGCTCGATCGACATAGCCGGGCCTTTGGCCATGTTCGCCGTGCCTTTCCCTATCTTGAGTGAGATTAGATCGGGATGAGACGGGATATCTGCCGCCACCCCCGCGTCGATGATGACAACCCTGGCATCGACATGTCGAGCAAGTACGTTAATCGCAGCTCCTCCATCGAGGAAGTTCAGAACCATCTGGGCCGTGACTTCCTGCGGATAGGCGCTTACGCCGTTAGCCGCGACGCCGTGATCTGCCGCGGCAAGGACGACGAGCTTACCCTGAATCTTTGGCACGGCCTGGCCCAGTATGCCCGCAAGATGTACCGAGATATCCTCCAGCCTGCCCAGGCTTCCGGCCGGCTTTGTCAGCATATCCTGACGCTTCCTGGCCTTGGCCATCGCCGCCCCGTCGAGCTGCTTTATATTAGCTATCGTCGCTTCAAGTGAGGTCTTCTTCATAAATTACTCCCGAACTTCCAGTTATGTAAAATACCTGCGATTGCTCTTAATTAGAATTCGATGCCCTTCCGCGCCTTCACCCCTTTTGCGAACGGATGTTTTATCTCCTTCATCTCGGTGACAAGGTCGGCGATGTCGACTATCTCCTGCGGCATGTCTCTGCCGGTCAGCACCAGGTTCAGCTTCTGCGGCCTGTTTTTTATCGTGTCGACGACCTCGTCCAGCGGTATCCAGCCTAGCGTCATCGGATAACTTATCTCGTCCATGATTATCATATCGAATTTGCCGGACGTTATGGCTTCACGGCAGTTGCGCCACTGCTTCAGCGATAGCGCGATCGATTTTTCCCTGTCCTTCTCGTTCCATGTGAAACCCGTGCCCATGGGCCGCATGTCGAGGCCCAGCTTCTCCGCGGCTCGGTGCTCCCCGGCCTTCAACTTGGAACCTTTTATGAACTGGAACATCACGGCATTCCAGCCCCACCCGTATACCCGCACCAGCTGGCCGATGGCCGCAGTGGTCTTTCCTTTGCCGTCGCCGGTATATATCAGCACCAGGCCATTGCTATCTTTAGGGTCGCTCATTGTTCACCTCTTTCTGCTGCAGGATATTTTTCAGGCATCCTGATATCCCCATCGATGTGGTGCACTGTGCATTTTTCCTGAGCGCATTATATATCTCCGTGGCCTGATTGTCAGTGAAGTCGCGCTCGGCGATAGGAACATCGTCGATCAGCACAAGATGTTGTGCCACCGACACAGACTCCAGGTTGCGCAAGTTGCCCCACCCGAAGGCCACATTCGCAACTATACAGCAGTCGGCCTGCGCCGCCAGCTCCAGGTTGCGCTGATGTGCGGCGTCGTCTATGCCGGCGAAGGCTGGGACTACCACGGCTTCGATGCCAAGCGCGCGGGCGGCGCTAAGATCGGTATCGCCCTGGCTCAGCACACCTATCGTCAGGCGATAGCCCTCGCTGTGCAGATGGTGCATGATGCCTGCCGCGCTGCCGCCGCCTCCGATAACGTGTATGCGACGATGCATGTTATCCGCGCAGGGACGGGATATCGTTGTGTTCACCACCATCGGTCCCGAGGCCAGATCGCTGTATATCATGGCGGTAACGCCGAATACCTGTTTGATGTTCTCGGTGGTCATAACGTCCTTAGGTATGCCCTCTTTAAAGACGCTGCCGTCCTTGAGCATAACCAGCCTGTGGCAGAAGCGGCTGGCCAGAGAGAAATCGTGCAGCGCTACGGCCACGCCCAGCCCCGATGCCGCCAACGAGCTTACAAGCTCCATCACCTCGAGCTGGTGCTGGATATCCAGGTGCGCGGTAGGCTCATCCAGCAGCAGGAACAGCGGCTCCTGCGCCAGCGCCCTGGCGACTACCACCCTTTGCCTCTCGCCGCCGGATATCTCGCCAACGCGCCTGTCGGTGAGATGCTCGATGCCGGTGCGCCTTATCGCGTCGCAGACAATCTCGATGTCTTTCTTCGATTCATAGCGCATCAGTCCGAGGTGGGGATAACGCCCCATTAGGACCGTGTCGAGTACACTGAAGCTTTCAGGCAGCGACGGCAGTTGCGGCACGACGCCTATCTTGCGGGCCAGCGTTTCCCTCGATATCTTCGCTATCTCGGTGTCGTCCAGCGCGACCCGCCCCGATGTCGGCTGCAGCAGTCCGCACATGGCCTTAAGCAGCGTCGACTTCCCCGAGCCGTTGGGCCCGATGAGTCCCACCACCTCTTTTGTGCATACCTCAAGACTGACGCCTTTCACCACGATGCGCCCGTGATATCCGAGGTCGACTTTATCCAGAGTAAGATAGCTCAAAACATCTCCTAAAAGAACACCCGTTTTTTCTGGCGCAGCAGGTAAAGGAAGAATGGCGCTCCTATGAATGCCGTTACGATTCCGACAGGCATTTCTTCGCCGCCGCCAGCTATAGTGCGGCATAGCGTATCAGCTAGGATAAGGAATATCGCTCCCACAATCGTAGATAGCGGCAACAGGAAACGATAATCCGGGCCCCATATCAGACGCACCGCATGAGGTATGATAATGCCTAGAAAGCCGATAGATCCCGCGAAGGATACCGCAGCCGCCGTTATCAGAGCAGCCGATAAAAGTAGAATGATCTTTACTTTCTCTACATTCATACCAAGTTGCTGCGCTTGTTCCTCATCCAGTTGCATGATGTTTAACGAACGGCTGTACAAGTAGATGGGTATAATTCCAAGAATTAGATAAGGGAATAAAACATACACGTCCAACCATTTTGCGGAGGAGCAGGTTCCCATCAGCCAGAACACTATACCCATGCCGTGATTCTCATTAGCGAACTTCCATAAAAGGAATGATATGAGGGCTGTAAATATGGCTCCCAATACTACGCCAGCAAGTATAACCGTGGTCATAGGTAAGGTTTTTCCGACACGAGCAAGGAGATATAAAACCACTATGCATACGATTCCACAGCATAAGGCTATTACAGGTATCCAACCAATACCGGCGGATTGCGCTGGGAAAAACATGAATCCAATCACTGCACCTAGACTAGATGCTTGTGCAACACCTAGAAGATATGGATCAGCTAATGGGTTGCGGAAAATTCCCTGAAATGTGGCGCCGGCGGTCGATAAGGCTGCTCCCACCAGACCGGCGAGAAGAATGCGCGGCAGTCTATAATCAATAACAATTGTCGATACAGTTCTTGTGACACCTTCGTCTATATTCACCCACGGTAGTTTTGACAGGAGCAATTTCCAAACATCGGCGAAGGATATATTCTCAGGACCAACGCCACAAGCGACACCAATGATGACTGCAAACAACGCTAGCAGTCCTGCGATACTGAGATATCGCCTGCGTCTGTACGCCACCAGCCCGATGGTTAACCTATCTACAAGACCAGTTCCCAATTCTCTTCAATCTCTCATTCATTCCAGTTCTTCCGCGAGTTCGGGATGTATTAGCCAAAGCATTTCTTCAAGAGCATCTACTATCCTTGGACCGAAACGGCCGGTAAGGTCCGTATTTATACTAAAAACCTTCCCTTCCTCACGAGCTTCAGTTCCCTGGAGACGTGTTTCGCTTTGTGCCCACTCCAATGGTGCGTTTCCCCCTGAACCCATGCTGGTACCGGCAATGATAATGTTCGGCTCTCTGTATATCAGTGACTCAAGGGACACCGTTGGATAATCGGATAATTCGGTGAAGATGTTCTTCCCTCCGGCCAAATCTATCAGCTGGCCCGGCAAAGTATTGCCGCCAGCGGTCATAAGCGGATCATGCCATACAATATAGAACACGTTGGGTTTTTCTTCATCGGAAAGCTTAGCAACGAGATTTGCTACGGCATCTATACTTGTTTTCATATCATTGACCAGTGCGTCAGCTGTTTCCTGAACGCCGGTGATATTACCTACTAACTTGATAGCATCGTATGTTTCATCTATTGTTGTTGGAGTAAGAGCAATAACCGTGAGCCCCAGATTTTCCAGTTGAGGGATAATCTGGGCTTCATGTATGGGCGCGGCAAACACAACATCCGGCTCAAGAGCTATGATTTTTTCTATATTGGGGGTAGAGAAACCGCCGACTTTTTCTTTATTCAAAGCTTCTTCCGGGTAGTTGCAGTAATTGGTAACGCCGACGATTTTATCATCCAATCCTAATGCGAATAGGATCTCTGTATTTGCCGGAGCTATCGAAATAATTCTTTGCGGCGTGCCGTTTAACGTGACCGTCCGTCCCGCTTGATCGGTTATCTGTATACTGTCATTATTTGTAGCGATATCCTCTGCCGAACAAGCCGAAACTGATAGAGCTATGCCGACAGTTATTACCATCACGAGAACCAGTTTCAATATTGAGCGCATCTTTGTTACCCCTCTAAACAAAAAGACCCCAAGCCTGGGCGACGAGGGGTCTTTTTACCAATAAAAAATCCTACTCCCCCCTGCGGAGGCATGTAGGCTATCCTGTGGCGGGCGTTCTGGCTTCCCTTGCTTAAGGGTTCACAGTGGCGCGGCCGCTCCGGAATTTAACCGGATTGCATTCCCTTTGATACCTGGATCGCTCCAGGTCGCCTCAGATTCCTATCGATTCAATTGTTAAGCAAGTGAAAGTATACACAAGTGGGGGGCAATCTGTCAAATCGATGAATGATACACTACCTGACTTTTGGGCATAAAAATGATAGGATTGATGAATTGGAGAAAAACGAGGGCTGCTCTTGAATGAAAAGTAAGATGAACGGGCCAATCCTGAAGTCGCTAATATACGCGCTGCTCGTTCTCGTTATTGCGGGCTGTTCCAACTCACCTTCGGATGGTATACAGCCGACAACTCATTTAATACAGTACGAGGTTACAGGTACAGCAGATGATATTGCTTATATTCAATATTACGGTGAGAAATATTCATCAGACTATGAATTTGATAGGAACGTTACATTACCCTGGTATTACAGTTTCAATGCCTCATCCGGGAAATATCTCAAGTTTCTCGTTCATACGTACAGCGCCAATGTATCGATAACGGCTAAGATCATTATCGATGGAAACATAGCACAGATAGAAGATGTATATTTAGATTACCCGCACGCTTTTGTTACTGTCGATGCTTGGGTTCCGTAATAGCTACGATCTATGTATGTGTTTCAACAGATATAGAGCATCATCAACAGCTTGACTTCAAACCTCCAAAAGCGGTATCCTATCACAGTGTGTCTGAAAGGGCACTTTGACAATCGAACGGCGCATTCGTCTAGGGGTTTAGGACATCTCCCTCTCAAGGAGAAGATCACGGGTTCGAATCCCGTATGCGCTACCAAGCAACAAAAAACCGCCTGTTTTGAAGCCGATTCAGTGCATCAGGCGGTTTCTTTTTTGAAAAAAGCTAACGGATAGCTAACCGATTTTTCCGGCAGGCTTGTTTTCACGAGTGGGATTTGCGATGGAATGTCCCGACATTATTGACGGGGATGAAACCTTGAAGTCCTAATAGCGATACACATATGATTAGCATATGTCCGATTGAACTTGTTGGTTTGTTTACATCTATTGACAAATGCTTACAAACCATTATACTTTGTTTACATCTACAAGGAAATGTATACAAACTCATGAAAACAGTTGAAATAGGCAAATTGAGAACCCAGCCGGAAGGTTTCAAAGCCTTTATCCCGAATACCTTTCCTCCCGAAGGCGGATTTGATTTCGATCCTGCTATTCTAAAGAAAAATACTGAAGCAACCCGGCTTCTAGGTAAACTGGATGGTATCACAAGGCTTCTTCCTGATGCCGATTTCTTCTTGCTTATGTATTTACGAAAAGACGCGGCTTCTTCCAGTCAGATTGAGGGAACAAAGGCAACGATGGTCGATGCAATCGAAGCGGAAGTGAAACCTGGTGAAAGAGCTTCATCCGATGTCGATGATATTCTGCACTATATAAAAGCCGTTGACTATGGACTGAGAAGAGTTACCAAAGATGATTTTCCCGTGGCGCTTAGGCTTGTGCGTGAGCTTCATAGAGAACTCATGCATAAGGCAAGATCATCTCAATATTCCGACCCGGGAGAATTCCGAAAAAGTCAGAATTGGATTAACGGCACTCGTCCTGATAATGCCCGGTTTGTTCCGCCGCCGGTTGTCGACATGCGTAAATCCCTTGGAGAACTTGAAGCGTTTATACATACGGATGACGATATACCTGTTGTGATCAAAGCCGGGATTATACATGCTCAATTTGAGACTATCCACCCGTTTCTAGACGGGAATGGACGAACGGGAAGGATGCTTATTACTTTTTATCTGTGGAAGGAAGGTTATCTGGAAAAGCCGGTGCTGTTTCTATCTTCGTATTTCAAAAGGTATCAGAAGCTTTATTATCAAAAACTTGAAGGATACCATAACGGGAAGGTTTCAGAATGGATCGATTTTTTCCTGGATGGGGTTATAGAAATAGCCAATGAAGCTATCGATACGGTAGGCAAAATTACGGCTTTGCGCGAGAAGGACATTTTGATAATCCAGAAGCTTGGCAAGCGTTCTTCCGAGAGCGCGGCGGCGGTGTTGCCGAAGTTGTACGGTCAGCCTATCGTAAATGTAGCAACCGTTCAAAAGTGGACGGGCTTCACCCGCGCCGGGGCTCAAACTGTAATTAATCGTTTAATTGAGCAAGGAATCCTTAGCCCAAAGGATAAGAACAAGAAATATGGGCAGTCATATGTATATAAAGAGTATCTGGATATATTTGTCAGCAATGATTAAGCTGGTTATATTAACGAAGCAGTAGTTACCTGCTTTGCAGGAAACATTCCATCTCTCGACCACGATGGTCGGGGTATTCGAGATTAGGAGAGTATAAAGAGATTTCCGGCATTGTTGCCCGACAGAACGAACTGCGAAAGGCGATTGATGAAATCGTGGCAGATTTGGAGTCTCACAGAACTTTATGAAAAACAAAAAAGCGAACAACAAAGCAGGTCATGAGATAATCATCTATGAAAGCGGCGATGGGGAGCCGCGCATTTCCGTGCGGCTTGAAAGTGAAACAGTGTGGCTTACTCAGTCGCAAATGGTTGATTTATTTCAATCCAGCAAGGCGAATGTCAGCGAGCATATCAAACATATCCTTGAAGAGGGAGAGCTGGAGAAAGATGCAGTTGTTCGGAAATTCCGAACAACTGCCGCGGACGGCAAGAGCTACAACATAGAGCATTACAATCTTGACATGATTATTTCACTGGGATACCGCATCAAATCATCCATTGCTACCCGTTTCAGGCAGTGGGCCACCGCGCGCCTGCGGGAATATATTGTCAAAGGTTTCACCATGGACGACGAGCGGCTCAAAGGCGCGGGCGGCGGGAACTACTGGAAGGAACTGCTCGACCGCATTCGCGATATCCGCAGCAGTGAAAAAGTGCTCTACCGCCAAGTGCTGGACCTCTACGCGACCATCAGCGCGGTGGAACGGTCTTATCTGGAAACCCTGGAGAAGGCGGAGAAAAAAGTGAAGAAGGGCAGCAGGAAACATAGCTCGTGTTCTAGTTTAGGTTAATCATCTTCCTGCTATACTGCTTGACATCCCCTCTCCCCAGCATTAGAGTATAACCACCTCATATATCTCAATTTGACCCAGATAGGCCCCATTAATAGGCGAACTATATGCGCGACGAAATAGTAGGAATAATAATTGGCATAACCGTAATAATAGTGATTATTGTGGCGCTAATCCGGATCACGAGAGGTTTCATCCAACGCACCAAAGATTTCGATATAGCTGATAGGATAGGAGTAAAGGTGGGAAAGCTGAGGTTCAACTGGTTTCGAGAACGGCCCAAAGTAGCTAGATATCTGGTTTGCATATTACTGATAAGCGTTGCCGCCTTAATACTCATTATCAATCTTGTTGATAAATCAAGTACTGGAGAATCAGCCGTTTCTCAGATTGTATTTACAACATCATCACAAGAGATAGAGCTTGGTATTGTATCTAGTGTCATAATCTTACAGACACAGGATGCCAACGGCACAGCATGTGAAGTAGAAGATGATACAATCATTACTCTATTCACAAGTTGTAGCACGGGGTGTTTTAAAAATGAGTCTATGACTATTACCTCAGTAACAATACCGAAAGATTTGAACTCCGCCAGATTTTACTACGTGGATACTGCTAAAGGCCTCCCTACTATCATTGCCAGTGAGTCGCCAAGCCAAGGTTGGAATGATGCTGCTCAGCAAATCACGGTCACTGGTAAAAAAGTATATTGGGGTATGGAAAAAGTAACAGGTGCCGCTGGTCATGACATTGAGTTAATAAATAATCCACAAGCTGTAAATACTTCATGGTCTACTTTGAAGGCATTTCTTGACAGAGATCAAACGGAAGATAGACCGTACAATGTTAGCACCTACCACTGTGCCGATTTCGCTGAGAGACTTCATAACAATGCAGAAAATGAGGGTATTAAAGCAGCGTTTGTTTGTATTTCTTTTGGAGCTTTTCAATACGGACACGCTTGCAACGCATTTGAGACAACCGACTTAGGGCTTATCTTTATTGACGACACTGGAACATGGTGGGGTAGTAGCGGCGATTGTATTGTAAACGTATCTAAATGGCAGGCATACATACCACGAAGCATACGCACAAATTATGAATATGATTCTATGGGAACCATCCACGATTTCACTATAACTTGGTAGCAATTTTAATCAGAATAGAGGCGCGGGAATAAACCTACTATATGGAGGGCTGTATTGATAACGGCAATAGTAGTTGGAACAATACTAATAACAGTATTTGTGATAGTTCTGATTCAACTAACAAAAAATGCGAACAAGCCTGTTACCAGAAGAGAACGTCGAGACTTCGAAGATTCCTTACCACATGGGTTAATGAGCAAACTAGTATCACGCCTTAAAAATTTAGTGCCACGAAACGATGAGTTAACAGAAATCGCAATTTTGTGCCCCACCTGTGGAATAAAACTTGTAAGCACTGCATACAAGATATCAATAGTTCGGGGATATATACTTGTCTTCCAACACGGAGAAAAATATATCTTAGGTTGTAAAAGATGCGCCCTCAAAGCCGCTATATTAGAGTTTGCAGAGAATCTCCTATTCGGTTGGTGGTGCATTCCATGGGGTGCTACTACGCCATTAGCTCTTATTCAAAATCTCTTCACTATTTTAACACCACCTAGAAATTCCACCCTTCGTAAAGTAGTTACACTCTCTGGTTTAAATTTCAACGATTTGGTTATTGACAGTGATGGCTCTTATTTGGGGAAACAAACCTATCAAGACAATATCTTCACTGTACTTTCAGGCGCCATTTGGGCTGATGGTAGTTTAGATGAACGCGAACTGCGAACCGCTTCTGAAATTGCTTATGAGCTTCTCAATCACAATATATCTATGTCAGAAATACGACAAAGGTTGCACAAGCGATATGGTTCTCTTGAAATCCGTGCCCTTTCTTGGGATGAAAGATTACTGCTCTATAGAGCAGCTATTACTGTAATCTGTGCTGATAATAAAGTAATTCCGCGTGAACTTGAATACTTGAAGCAACTTGGGATTCAATTTGGTTTCACAGCCGATTTTATTAATGAAATCTTAGATTCATTAAAGGATGACTCTAGTAATGCAGATAATGAACAGGAACAGGCTGCAAAGGTTCTCGGTATAAAACAAGAAGCCTCACTTGATGAAATCAAACGAGCATATCGTCAGCAAGCACTTCGTTATCATCCAGACCGTGTTAACGATAAATCAAAAACTCAACGTGCTCATGATATGATGTGTGAAATCAATCGTGCTTACAGTATCCTCGTTAAGGGAGCTATCGAGAAGGCATCTCAAGTTGCTAATCGAGGAGATACTCTTTTTGAGCTTGAGAGATATGAAGAAGCTTTGCGTGATTATAACCGCTCATTAGAACTGTCTCCCAATGATCCACTTATACTTGCTAATCGAGGAGATACTCTTTTTGAGCTTGAGAGATATGAAGAAGCTTTGTGTGATTATAACCGTTCATTAGAACTGGAGCCCGATAATCCAGAAATACGTGAGAGTCAAGAGTTGTGTTTAGAGAGCTTAATGGAGGTAAAACAATAAGAGATACCGAGAGCCAAAGAGATATGGACTGGTTAAAAGACTACAGCGGGCTGTATGAATCAACTATCCAATTGGTATTGAAGTTGGGAAACCTTGACAAGGGTATTACATTAACCTCTCCCGGAAGGCTAAAGAGCTCCGAAAGTAAAATGACCGTTGGTGCTAGTGAACGGTTGAAGGAATTGCAGAATAGTTTTGCCGACATTGAAAAATCGCTGAAACGGCTGCCTAAGTCAAGTAGGGCTGATTTGCGAGAAATTAACCGCGACTTACAAAGTGCATGCCGTGGTTACAGTGCAGCTTGCAAGATGTTTATTATGTGGGGGAAACGACCTACCAACTTTATAGAAATAGCAACAATAGAGACTATCGAGAAGGCAGACAAGGATATGGGAAAAGTCAAAGAGAATCTTGAGAAAATACCTTGAAGCAAATCGTAGGGTGGGTTCAGCCCGCCGCTTTAATGCCTACTTAATCACATCAAAGCCTATCAGTATCTCTTGATTGACAGCCAATTGCTCAGTCATTAAAGTGTTACTACCTCATGCATTTATATTTGACCCATATAAGTTTTGTAGTGGGAGGGTAAAGTATGCCGATTTGTATGAGATGCGGTCAGGAGATTGACGGCATAGAAAAATCAAATTCAGTCTTCTTTTGCGCGGAGTGTGGTCAGCCGTTACCTGATATTCCAAAGTATAGGCGCACATTCAGGCAGTTCCTGATAGTAGCTTTTACAGCGGCTTTATGTGTAGCTCCTTTGGGAGCCACTGACGGTGCTATATGGTCAGCAGCATTAAGTAGGCCTGTTGATTCTGGTGCGTTGTGGGGGTGTCTTGGTATTGCAATCTACGCGTTATTAATAAGTCCTTCATATGCATACAATCCAAGCCAAACTTATGGGTTTTTTCAAGTGACTTTACCTCTCAGTATCCTAGCTGGTATTATCGGCCTTATTGTATGGCTAGTGTAGTAGCTAATATAGAGTATCAGCAATGCTATTAAACAGCCAAAGCAATTTGATATAGAGCGCATCCTGAAATGTTGTATGAGCGGGAATTGTAAGGGCTGTGTGCTATCTAAGGAGTGCAAGCAGTTCAGGATGTTCAGTAAGGTTAACCAGGATTACAGCATACCGAAGGCGTATACGCACACGGCCAAGATGATAAGGTTTCATACAGGTTCCTGATAAGTAGTGTTGTGGAAAAGTACACTTTAGCTGGAGGAAGAATCTATATGGGAATTCTTGAAATAGTATCGATTGTAGTCTTTCCAATATCACTTAGCAGCTTCATTCTACAAGGTTCACAAAGTCAGACTCCCATGCTTAATAGAGCAGCGATGTTCCGTAGCGAAGCCTTCGGATGCCTTATCTTTGTTTTATCATTCCCACTTATGATCGCATCCGGCGTCATAATTGGACTTTATTCGTGGGTTCTTCTGGTTGCGCTTTTAGCAGGAACGGTTATTGCCTATCCGTTATTCGGTTGCTATCTCGTGAGGTTTCTTTGGTTGATTCCATTTATGATTATTGATAGATGGTCGGGAAAAAGATAGGCGATAGAAGCGTGTATCAGACCCATGTTTAAACTGAAGTTCAAATTCTACTAGTCGATTGGCTGTAATATGCGATAAGATATATAATATAAAACTGATACCGATATGGAAAAATATTTAAAGCCCCTTATATTTCTATCGCTTATCGTTTTCGCTTTCACCGCTTACGCTGTTTTCCAGGCTGCATATACCCTCAGCAATCCTTCGGAGCTTTCCGCTCAGGACGCCGCGAACAAAGCCGTAAGCTATATCAATAGTCATGGAGGAGCGGGGGTTGAATTAATCGACGTCGCTGAGGAAAGCGGACTATATAAAATCCATATTCGTATAGGCCAGAGTGAAGGCGATCTTTTTGTTTCAAAGGACGGCCGGATCTTGTTTCAACAGGCTATATATATGGACGGAAGCAGCAATACCACTCCAACCCCTGCTATCGAAATCCCAAAGAGCGACCGGCCGGATGTGAAGATTTTTGTAATGAGCTACTGTCCTTACAGCACGCAGGTGGAAAAGATGATGCTGCCTGTATACGATTTACTGAAAGACGAGATCGATATAGGCATATACTTCGTCGATTACGCCATGCACGGGAAGCAGGAGCTCGATGAAAATCTGCGGCAGTACTGTATACAGAACGAAAACCAGTCCCAGTATTTTGATTATTTAAGTTGTTTCGTGCAAAGCGGAGATCCCGATGCCTGCATAGCGGCGGCCGGTATAGATGCGGATAGTCTTACTTCATGCATCGCAGCCGCGGACGCGACTTACAACGTTACCGGCCAGTTCAACGACCAAAGCACCTGGGTGCATGGAGACCCCGTATTTGATATTCACCATGACTTATGTGAATTATATGGCGTAACAGGTTCCCCGACGATAATAATCAACGGAGTGAAGGTAAGCGTTAACCCCAGGTCGCCGGAGAACTTCAAGCAAATCATATGCAGCGCGTTCAACACGCCGCCTCAGGAGTGCGACCAGACGCTATCTACTACGGTGCCGTCATCCGGTTTCGACTAGGTTCTACTTCTTGGCCTGTTTCGATTTTTTAACGCTCTTCTTAACCTGAGTCTTCTTTTCGGTCTTTGTTGTTTTACCTGTCGTCCCTCTAAATACCGTTTTTGACGGCGTTTTCAGATGCAATCCAACCATCGATGAAAAAGCGGTTACCAATCTTGTGCCCTTCTGCTTGCACTTGGGACACGGCGCCGACTTATCGATGTCCGCCATGAGTCGTTTAAGTTCAAATTCCTTTTCGCATTTGTTGCAGTAGTACTGGTAGATGGGCATACGTTACCTCCATTCAATAGTCACGGTGATTATAGTTTTACTCCAGTTTATGGATTTTTTCAATAGCCTATCCTGGAAAACAGTTACCGGATTCGTCCCTTGAAGTGAAAGTATATACAGGCTACAATTTAAATCAGAGTGACACAATGCAGATGGATGACGGAAGAATAAGGGAAGCGGTCAGTCAGACTCAGATACTCAGGTTGCCGCGGCAGACTCTGGCTACGTTCGGCACGACCGTTATTAATTACTATCTTTTAACCGAGCCGATATATTCCGATCTGGTTAAAGGCGACGAGACCGTTATCCGTGAGGGAAGGGTCAGTTCCGAGAGGCCGCGTGTCGTCACCCCGTATTATCTGACGAAACTTGAGGGATTCGGAGAAAGCGCTAAGAGATACCTGGACATGGTCATTCAGCAATACGGCCTGCACATGCCCGGTTTATATTACAATTACAAGAATGAACATAAAGACCTGCTCATCGTCTCCGACAACATAGACGTTGTGATCGGGCGCTTGAACGAAAAGATAGATAAGGATAAAGATAACCTGGCTGCGATAATCAAAGGTGTCGATGAATTATGGGATGTATCGCTTCTGAAGTTCATCAGCGAGATGACCCAGGGATCGCTGAAAAATAATGTGGCGGAGATGAACAGCATGGGCCTGCTCGGCGTCGATGCCGCCGGCGTTCCGCAGGAAGCCAGATATCGCATCGAGATGATGTTTATGGATGTGGCCCGCGGCGACAGAGAGCCTCACGAGCTGAAAGAAGAACTGGACAGGTGGGGCGTTTTCCCTCAATACGAGGATAGATTCCTCAGCATGTTCCGTCGATAGTGGTCGCGCATAGTACCCTTCTTATGGCAGTTTGACACATTACGTAAGCAAATATATAATGTGCCCCATAATTCGCACCCATGATTTTAAGATACTCGATCCAGAAAAACCCTTTTTACTCCATCTAATCAGATACGCAGAGAGGTATCCCAATTGGTTAGAGAAAAACCTAGAACTAAAAATAGGAAGGTTGAAATCCGGCAGATGGATATCGATGATATAGCTGCCGTGTACCATCTGGGCGAGGAGCTTTTCACCAGTGAGGATCTCCCTATTCTTTATCGTACGTGGGATCCGTTTGAGGTCGCCGAGTATTTTTCGTCCGATCCCGAATATTGTCTGGTGGCCGAGGTGGATGAGCAGATCGTCGGTTTTGTACTGGCTAACTCGATAACCAAAGAGGGAACCGCATGGAAGAAATACGGGTATCTCGCATGGATCGGGGTCGATGAAGATTTTCAAAGGATGAATCTAGGCCGTCGCCTGTACAAAGAGGTAGAGAGAAGGCTGCAAACCGATGGCGTAAGGATGGTTATCGCAGATACCGAGGGCGGGAATGAAGAAGCCATAGCGTTTTTCGCCAGGAGCGGCTTCACTCCAAGGCGGGAACACATCTGGCTGGCGAAGACTCTTCGACGGCCCGGCAAGAAGGCAGAGGATAAGAAAGTCAGTGGTAAAAAACGTTAACAAATCCGCGGGTATACAGCCCGACCGGCTTAGAAGACTCCTCAAGAACCTTATTGATATCTATAGCCCTTCCGGTAAGGAGGAGGATATCCTCGATTATGCCGAGGTATATCTGAAAAAGCACGGATTATCGGTTGAGAGGCAGGAGGTTGATGAGAACCGTTATAACCTTATCGTGATGCCTGAGGACAGGGACGAAATAGATGTATGCTTCGTGGGTCATCTCGATACGGTAACTGCTTACGATCTGACCGATTTCGAGTTCGAACGTAAGGGTGATGTTATTTCAGGACTGGGCACCGCCGATATGAAATCGGGCTGCGCCGCCATGATAGAGGCGTTCACTGTCCTTGCTGAAGCGGGCGGCAGGATGCCCCCTGTTGGACTGGCTCTGGTTGTCGGCGAGGAGGAATACAGCGACGGCGCGAAGTCGCTTGTGTTGGAATACGGTTTCCCATGGGCTATTGTGGGCGAGCCGACATCACTGTCGCCGTGTCTCGGACATTACGGATATCTTGAGGTCGTTCTAAGGACACAGGGTAAAAGGGCGCATTCTTCTCTGCCGGAACTGGGACATAACGCCGTCGAGTCCATGTTGAAGCTTCTGCTCAAGGTCACGGAATATGCCAGTTCTTCATCTCAGGGGCTGGTATATAACATCAGACAGTTATCCGGAGCCTCTACCGGTTTTGTAGTGCCAGACTATTGCGAGTCCTGGCTGGATGTTCACCTGCCGCCCGATTCAAGAATCGATTTACTAAGAACCGAGCTGGAACATCTGGTGGAATCGGCGGGCAAGAGCATACGGGGACTTGATGCCGACATCAGGTTTGAGGATACCTACTCGGGATACCGGATTTCGCCCGAAGGAAATATGGTTAAGAAACTGATGAAGACATACGAAGGTTTGTCGATGGGATGGGAGCCTCAGGATTTCAGAAGTCATTCCGATGCGAGCGTGCTTTTTTCCGCCGGCGTCAATCCTATCGTTCTCGGTCCGGGCAGCCTGGCGGCGGCTCATATGCCAGACGAATCAGTTTCCTTCAACCAGGTGTTGCAGGCGGCGCATCTCTATCTGAACATCGCGCGGTCATTGAGCTAATGATTGAGTCCGCTGCATCCAGTTTGTCGTGCTACCCCACCGCGTATGTTCCCGTTGCTACGGCGATAAGCACAGCTTTCTCATTGCGCAGCTCCATGCGCGTGACGGCAACCTTGCCGCCCTTGCGGAGCATATAGCCTCTGGCGGTGAACCTTTCGCCCCTGCCGGGACTGAGAAAGTCCACCCTGATATCGATGGTTCCTATCTTGCTCAGCCTTTCCACCTGCTTTTCGTGGTCTTTCCCTCTGAACTCTTTCATCACTTGCAGGTATACCGTGACCCCGCCCGCGATATCCAGGATCGATGAGATGACGCCGCCGTGCAGCATCCTATAGTAGCGATTGCCGACGAGGCGATCGTCCATGCCGAAGGTAATAACACCGCTGTCGAAATCTGTGGAATCGATGCTGAATCCCAGGAATTGAACGAACTGAGGACCGGCGTGCTTGAAGAAGAAGTCTATTGCCTGTCGGAGTTCCTCGTCCTGAGAGCTTTTGTCGTCCATCGTCGCATTCCTCGCAGGTCACTCTAGCCCAGCGCGTAAGTCCCGGTACCCACAGCTATCAGCAAATCTTCCTCGTTGTGCAGCTCCATGCGTGTTACTGCCACCTTGTTCCCTTTTCTGAGTATGTAGCCTTTCGCTGTGAAAGCATTGCCTCTTCCGGGACGCAGGTAGTCTATCCGCAAGTCGATGGTGCCCAGCTTGCCCAGAATCTGCGCCTGTTTCTCAAGCGGTTCATCCATTATGTCCTTGTAAACCTGCATGAACACGGTATGGCCGCCGGCGACATCCAGGATCGACGATATGACACCGCCGTGCAGTATGCGCTGTACCGGGTTGCCTATAAGCTCGTCGCGGTTCGAGAAGTTTATTATCCCGATATCGAAGTCCTGCGAATCGATGCTGAAGCTGAGGATATCGTTGAACGAAGGGCTGCACTTCTGAATGAAATATTCTATGGTTTTCTGCAAACCGTCATGGAAAACGTTGACCTTTACCGCCATTCACGTCTCCTGTATACGAATTTTGGGGAATTTACAGTCCGGCTACCATCCTGGCAACTTCCCAGTTGTGCTCGTAAAGATGCAGCCCTTTGCTCACCGCGATGATCTCGCCGTCCTCCACGCCGATCTCTCCGGCCATGCATTCCTTCATCATCTGGATGCCCGCCAGGTTGTTAGGGAATCCCGCGTACAGGTCCCACGACCGGAAATAAACGACGTAGTGCAGCTTGCCGTATCTCACCCTCGTGTCGATGATGCGCAGGCAGGGCGGGTCGCTTAGATAGATTGAGTCGCGGTTGCCGACCGTCATCGTGGCCTGATTAGTATTGAAGCCCTTCTTATACATCTCCACGATCTCGAGGAATTGTTGCTCGATGTCCTCGCCGTAGGTATAGGTCTCATTCGCCTGCTTTAAGTTGGACATCAGGTACGGCAGGTAATCCCTCTCGACATATTCGATATCGGTCGGCGGCGGAACACCTTCCGGCACTGTAGGCACAAGAGGCCTGGTGCCGGGATGCTCGATGTGCACAACGACGAAATCGAACTCCTTGCGTTTCTGCCCGGCGTAGCTGCCGCTGTCGATGGTATATTCATAGCCATTCGTCAGCACCTCGCGGATGCATTTCCACCAGGCTTCATTAAGGTCTCTTACTTTGATAAAGGTTATTTCCATATCACCCTCTGTCAAAGACTAATATTTCGTATCCGTATATTTGATGGGCTTTCTGTATATCCAATCCGTACGTTTGCGCGTATCCCTGTCGTACAGGAGTCGGCAAAGCATAACCTGCTTCCAGTTATCGCGTGGAATGGGGCGCTCGGCTATGATTCTTTTAATGATTAACAGCAGAGCCATGCCGATGAGAAACCAGGTGGCGGTAAGCTGTTCGTCCGGCGACATATATGGATTAGAAAGGAAAGGACTTGCGATTATCATGGCCAAAGTGGCCACCATCATGAAGAGGGGCGAGTTCTTGAACAACCCTAATCCTCCCACCCAGACCGCGACGAATATCATAAGTTCCCATGGCGCGAAGAAACCCAAGGCCCCCAGCATGGGGGTGACACCCCTGCCCCCACCGAACTTGAAGAACACCGACCAGCTATGGCCCGCCATAGCGGCAAGCGCGCCGATGCCCTGCGCCGCCACCTCGCTGCCGCCTACGGTAAGATGCAGATGCATCGCGACCAGGACCGGTATTATTCCCTTAAAAAGATCGAAAATGCCGACTGGAACAATGGCCCACTTCGCAACGGAATGCCACACATTCGATCCGCTGGCTATGCCGCTGCCGTATTCCCTGATATCGACGCCCCTGAACGCCCGTCCGGCTATGTAAGCCGCGGGCACCGAGCCGAGGAGATACGCCCCTATTGCCAGCAATATCATCGGATAATATGACATTATCGGTCGCCTTTTCCTTTAAGAGTCGAAGCTGTCCAAGATATCCACTTACTCCTAAGGGAGCCGGGAAGCAGCGGGGTGACGTGATATCCGCCTTCGGATAATACCATATCTTTGGGCTGCTGTGCTTTCTCATACAAAGCAACGGTCTTCTCATAAGGCAGCCATTTGTCCCCCTTGCTGTGAATAAGCAACTTTGGAATATCGCCGATCTTATCTATGTTCGACAAAGGGAGCAATGAAAGCCAGGATTCCGTATCATGCTCTATGTCTATGCGCATTTTGTATTTACGGAAAATCATCCATGCCCTTGAGACCTGCTGGTTCAACCAGCCGTAGTATGGAAGCGGGCCGATTTTGGGAAACTCGAGAACGGGTGTGCCGAGACGCTCCGCTTCTTTTCTCATCGGCTGCCAGAACTCGGCCATGCTCCCGATGTCGGACGGAATAGACATTAGCACCAGGGCTTTAGCCCCGTTCACTACAGAAGCCGCGTAGAGACACGCCAGCGCCCCCAGGCTGTGTCCTGCCAACCCGATACGCTCAGCATCCACACTCGTATGATTCTTGAAGTTATTGTATGCCGCTACTACGTCCTGTCCGATGCCTCCATCAAGCGTCCCCCCGCTCATGCCGTGGCCCCGCATATCGATTGCGAAGGCCGCTATGCCCTTGCGGGCAAGCTGCTGCGCGCTTGGACGCATGGAGCGGTAATCCGAAGCCATACCGTGGCACATGACTACGCCGGGGAAACGGCCTTCGGTTTTAGGCAGATATATCACGCCGTGGAGCTTTATGTCTCCTGAAGGGAAATAGATATGTTCCGTATGCCACTTCATTTACTTTTACGTTCTTCGTGGCGTTTCTGCGATAGCTCCATGAGATGCTGGAAGCACTCATAAGGCACCCGGGCTTCGCCGAGAGGAGTCTCATGATCGTCTTCAAAGCCATGAAAATCGCTTCCGCCTGTAGCTATCAGATCATACTTAGCGGCCAGACCGCTCAGCCGTTCGACTGTGTTTTTATCGTAGTTATCATAGTATGCTTCAATGCCTACAAGGCCGGATTGTTTCAAGTCAACTATCATCTCTTCCAGGTCCTTGATACTGGCCGGGTGCGCGATGACGGGCATTCCACTAGCTTTGGCGATAAGCTCTACAGCCTCTCTGGGAGACAGCCTGTCACGCTCCGCATACGCGGGTCCTTTACGGCCGATATAGCGCTCGAAAGCATCCTGAAGCGTATCGACGTGTTGTCCTTCAAACAGCGCCTGTGCTATGTGGGGACGCCCCACCGAGCCGCCGTCCGCCATCTCCAATATGCGCTCCCACTCGATATGAATCCCCAGCCCATCCAGCTTATCCAGCATCTTCTGCGCCCGTACTTTGCGTGAGTTGCGCAGGCTCTCCAGGGTCTTGAGTAAAGGTTTGTTTTTATAATCCAGGAAATATCCCAGGATATGCACTTCCCCCTGATCCACGTCGGTGTTGATCTCAACGCCGGGAATGACTGTCACGTACGGAAAGCACTCCGCTGCCGCCAAGGCGGGTTCGATTCCATTAATAGTATCGTGATCGGTTATTGCTATCACTCCGATACCCTGCTCGGCGGCAATCTGTATCAGTTCCCCCGGTGTTAATCTCCCGTCGGAGTAGGTTGTATGCAGGTGCAGGTCGACTCTTTTAGACATTGAGGTCGACCTCCCGATCTATTCGGGTTATACTTGCAGCCTTGCCCGTTTTTTCGTCTACTTCAATCATGACGGAATTGAAAGCCACTTTCCCTTTACCTACGGATATCCTATGCGGCGTCTGTAAGAGAAATCTTTCTATTACAGAATCGATATCATCACCAATTACGGATTCGACGGGGCCCACCATGCCGATGTCCGTAACGAAGGCGGTGCCTTTAGGCAGTATCTTCGCGTCGATCGTGCCGACATGGGTATGGGTTCCCGTTACCGAGCTGACCCTGCCGTTGAGATACCATCCCAGCGCTATCTTCTCTGACGTCGCCTCGGCGTGAAAATCGATGACGGTCACGGCGGGCCTGTCGCCGTCAAGGCTTTCAAGAAGCTCATCTACGGCGCGGAACGGGCAGTCGAGGCTGCTCATAAACGTGCGCCCTATAAGGCTCACTACCAGAGCGTTCTTGACGACTGCATATCCCCTGCCGGCGACTCCCTTAGGATAGTTCAATGGACGCAGCACCTGCTGATAGCTGTCTATAGATGCCGCCATTTCCTTGTGCGCCCAGATATGATTTCCAGACGTTATCATATCGATTTCCGAAGCGATAAGCTCGTCCGCGGTAGATGGAGTCAACCCTATCCCGCCGGCGGCATTCTCGCCGTTGGCTATGACCAGGTCCAGCCCGAACTCGGAGCGCAACTCCGGCACCAGTCGCTTAACAGCGCTGCGCCCGGGCTTGCCTATGACGTCGCCGATCATCAGAATTCGCATCGAACAAACCTATTTTGCGTAATCAACGGCACGCGTCTCTCTGATCACCGTAACCTTAATCTGTCCGGGATATTCGAGAGTTTCCTCTATTTTCTTCACTATATCGCGTGCAAGTCTGAGAGACTGGATATCATCAACCTCGGTCGGCTTAACCATGATGCGTATCTCGCGACCGGCCTGTATGGCGAAGGACTTCTCCACGCCTTCAAAGCTGTTGGCGACACTCTCCAGAGCTTCGAGACGCTTGAGATAATGTTCGAGGGACTCTCTCCTCGCACCAGCCCTGCCCCCGCTGATTGCGTCGGCAGCCGATACGATAAATCCCATAAGGCTTGTTGTTCCCGTCTCGCCGTGATGCTCGGCTATAGCATTGACTACTTCGATGGACTTATCCCACTGTCTCACCAGGTCGGCGCCGATCTTGGCGTGAGGCCCTTCCACCTGCGCGTCCACCGCTTTCCCTATATCGTGAAGAAGGCCGGCTTTCTTCACCGCGTCCGTTCTCATTCCCAATTCCGCGGCGATCATACGTGAAAGATGCGCCGTCTCTATGCTGTGCTGCAATACGTTTTGTCCGTAACTGAAACGGTACTTAAGGCGTCCCAGCAGTTTTATTAATTCCGGATGTAAACCGGGCAATCCAACCTCGTGTATGGCCGCCTCGCCTTCAGACAGTATGGTTGCTTCAACCTCGGACTTTGCTGACGCGACCATTTCCTCGATCCTTGCCGGGTGAATTCTGCCGTCCAGCACCAGCTTTTCCAGAGCAAGGCGTGCTATCTCGCGCCTTACCGGATCAAAACTGGAGATCGTTACAGCTTCAGGAGTGTCATCGATGATAAGGTCGACGCCGGTGGCATTCTCCAGCGCCCTGATATTGCGGCCCTCTCTCCCTATCAATCGCCCCTTCATCTCATCGCTCGGCAGCGCCACAACGGAGACCGTTGTCTCCGATACTACAGATGTGGCCAGTCGCTGAATCGACTGAGAAAGTATCTCGCGGCTCTTTTCATCCGCGTTCCTCTTGAGCTGCGCCTCGATCTCCCGTATGCGACGGTTCACGTCCTCCATGGCTTCTTCTTCAATAGCCTTTATTAACAGCTTCTTCGCTTCGGAACTGGAGATGCCCGATATCAATTCCAGCTGTTGCACCTGTTTCACCTTTAAATCCTGGAGCTGGTTGCGCAGATTATCTGCTTCCTTTTCCTTGTCGACAAGGCCGCGCTCCCTTTTCTCTATCGAATCCAACTTCTTATCGATGTTTTCTTCTTTTTGCGACAGCCTTCTTTCCTGCTTGTTCAATTCGGTCCGGCGTTCCCTGGCATCGCTCTCAGCTTGCCCTTTAATTTTTATCGCTTCTTCTTTCGCCTCGAGCATCATTGTCTTTGATTTTGTCTGCGCGTCGTTTAGGATAGCCTCGACTTCAATCTGCGCGGCGCGGGTTCGTCTGCCGATGATTATACGCCATACGAAGAAAACCAGAACGCCTCCTAAAATAAATCCGACACTTGCGGCTAGTACATACCACATGATAGAATTCCTATCCCCCTTTCCTTCGGGACATTACTGAATTATTCAAGTTTGTAATGAATTGCCCCATATTAAACTCTGCACTAGTGAAAGTCAATAGAATCAAACGCCCTCTTTCCATAAGCGGTCGACGGTTTGTTTAGCCACCTCGTAATTGAACCCCCTCCGCAACAGAAAGGCGCCCATTTTACGTACGAATTCATCATAGCTATATCCGGACCACAGCTTCGCTCTCTTCTTTGCTGCGCGGTAAGCGGTCTCTTTGTCATTATAACCGTCCAGAGCCCTGTTAATCACCTCTTTATCGACGCCCTTCTTACGCAGTTCGACGGCAACCAGTCTCCCGCTGCGAGGGCTTAAGGTTTGTCTCCGTTCCCGCCAATACTGCGCGAACGCTGCGTCATCGATCATATGTTTACCACGCAAATGCTCGATCACGGTGTCAACAGCAGCTTTTGTGAACTTGCCGTTGAGCTTATCTCTCAGCTCGATCTCACTTCGCTGACGATATCCCAGCAGGCGATATGCCGATTTCAAGCATTCCTCCCAGGAGTCCTTTCTACCCCTGGAGGAATCAACTTTATCCTTGTAGCAAATATATTTCTTTCTCATCGCCCGCCATTTAAAAAATAAAAGGCTGGCAGCACATTCCCCAGCCTTACCAAACACTGTCCCGATGATGATTTATCAATATCGGGTTGGACTATTCAACTGCTTCGCTATCGGCAGCGGCAGGAGCCTTAAAAGCCTGCGCCCGGATCTGCTGCTCGATTTCTTTAGCGATTTCATTGTGCTCTTTCAAGTAATCCCTGGCGTTCTCCCTGCCCTGCCCTATACGGCTGTCGTTGTATGTATAGAAAGCACCTGACTTGCTTACCACTCCAAGGCTGACGCCGAGATCGAGAAGACATCCTTCCGTGCTGACACCCTCGTCGAAGAGGATGTCGAACTCGGCGGTTTTAAATGGAGGCGCTACCTTGTTTTTCACTACTTTGGCCTTGACACGGCTTCCTATTATAACGTCTCCTTTTTTCAGGGTATCGGCCCGTCTGAGATCGATGCGTACCGAGCTGTAGAACTTGAGCGCCCTTCCGCCCGGAGTGACCTCGGGATTTCCGAAGAACACTCCCACCTTTTCCCGCAGTTGATTTATAAATATTACCGAGGTATGTGACCTGTGAATAGCCGATGTAAGTTTTCTAAGAGCCTGAGACATCAATCGGGCCTGCAGCCCGACGAAGGCGTCCCCCATGTCTCCCTCAAGCTCGGCGCGCGGGACAAGCGCGGCAACGCTGTCTATCACAACTACGTCGACCGCCCCGCTCCTGACCAGCGCTTCCGCTATCTCAAGCGCCTGCTCTCCCGTGTCCGGCTGGGAGATCAACAGATCCTTTACCTTGACACCGCAATTGGAAGCGTACGACGGGTCCATAGCATGCTCCGCGTCTATATACGCCGCGGTTCCGCCGTTAGCCTGAGCGTTGGCGATGATATAAAGGGCCAGGGTCGACTTTCCGCTCATCTCCGGGCCGAATATCTCGGTAATACGCCCCCTCGGAATGCCGCCTATTCCCAAGGCTAAATCCAGTGAAATGGCTCCTGTCGGTATGAATTCAATGGAAGCCTTGATCGAGTCCTCGCCCAGCTTCATGATAGAGCCTTTGCCAAACTGCTTCTCAATCTGGCTGACCGCTAAATCGAGGGCTTTTTGCTTTTCTGTGGCCATTTTACTCCTTGGTGTCAACGTATTGACTGTAAGGGAATGATAACATAGCGGTTATGTTAAAGGCAAGGGTAAATTGTTACGTAAATGCGCCATGATTTCAATATTTACCTCATCGATACACCACGTTTACTAAAACGGAGGTATCGGCGGCATGGCTCTCTTATGAGCACTTGCCCTCATCATAGACTCGATTTTCTTCTTTACCTGAACGCTGGCCTCGCCGGTCGTCAGATATCGATCCAGCTCATTGTACGTCAGCCCCATCTCACCCTCGTCCGTCTGCCCCTCCCACAACCCCGCCGAAGGAGGCTTGCTTATAATATCCCTCGTTATGCCCAGATACTCGGCGAGTTCACTAACCTGTCTTTTTACCAGATTGCCCAGGGGAAGGATATCCACTCCTGCATCGCCGTATTTTGTAGAATAGCCTACAGCTATTTCGCTGCGATTCCCTGTTCCCACGACGAGATAATTGAGCTGCGAGGCAAGATAATACAAAGTTATCATCCTGAGCCGCGGTTTAATATTCGATTGGGATAGCTTATCGTTCTTATGGTAGATTTTGCCTTTTGGAAACGATTTCAGCAGCGACTCGTATACCGGCTCAAGCCCGATCAATTCGGCATGTATATCGAACTTCTCCGCAAGTGCGTACGCGTGCGCTACATCTGCTTTATTACTGTAACAGGGCATGATAACCGCGAGCGTTGCATCGGGAAAGGCGCGTTTGCACAAAACCGCGACCACCGCCGAGTCGATACCGCCGCTCAATCCGACAACCGCACCTGTCTTTTTTGCCTCTAATACCTTTTCCTTTATCCATTCTTCCAGATTGGCAGCCAGTTTTTGCATAACAAACACACTCCAAAAAAAAGTTGACCCTCTTTGATTCGTGAAGTATACTCTCCTAATAATACCAAAGTCAAAACTTTGCGTGTCTAGTAAATCGAACTAAGGATAATAGAGGTCTCGGCAGCATAAGGATTAGAACTGATCCATGAGCGATTCACTATTATTTATACTACTGGTTGTCATCATCGTTACAGCCATGTCTCTGCGTACCTATTTGCGCAGGCGTAGGCTCAAGGGTGATGTCGGCGGCAAAGACGATATGTCTAATACAGACGCCGGGCGTATCGATACCCCGGACGCCGCCGATGCGGAACGGGTCTCATCTACAGCGCATCGTCTCAAGGAAGCCCGCGAGAGCGCGTCTGCGACCGCGCCGAGACGGGAAGAAACCCTCGCCGAGATATCGCATGTTAACAAATCGTACGGCGGCAGACCTGTTGTGCAGGACGTCTCGTTCACACTGGCGAAAGGAGAGGTGCTGGGCCTCGTCGGGCCCAACGGGGCGGGCAAGACAACTACCATTCGAATGCTCATGGATATCATCAAGCCTGATTCGGGAGAGATATCCGTATTCGGCCGTCCGCTCGATGAGCAGGCTAAGAACAGGATCGGCTACCTGCCGGAAGAACGCGGCCTCTATCGCAAGATGAAGGTCTCCGATAATCTCGTCTATCTGTCCAGGCTCAAGGCTGTTCCATCGAACACGGCAAGGGAGCGGGCCGAAGCGCTTTTGAAAGAAGTTGACATGTCCATGCACCAGGGCAAGAAGATCAGCGAGCTAAGCCGAGGCATGGGGCAGATAATCCAGTTCCTGGTCACTCTCTCACATGACCCTTCCCTGATAGTGCTCGACGAGCCCTTCGCCGGGCTGGACCCGGTTAACCGCATGCTGCTCAAGGAAATCATCCTGGAGCTTAAAACGCAGGGTAAGACGGTGATATTCAGCACTCACATGATGAACGAAGTGGAGGAGATGTGCGACAGGGTGCTTATGATAAACCGCGGCCGGGTCGTCCTGTACGGCGACCTGTCTGAAATAAAGTGGCGTTTCCGCAATAACTCGGTCTTCGTGCAGTGCGAAGGCGATATAGGAACTATCGATGGCATAAGCGGGAAAAAGGACCACGGCAAATATGTCGAGCTGTTCCTGGACGGACAGACGACGGCGCAGCAGGTATTGAGCCAGCTCATGGCAAAGTCGATAAGGGTCGACAGGTTTGAGGTCTCCACACCGTCCCTGAACGAAATCTTTATCCAGGTGGCCAGACAGTGAGCAAGATCAGGATAATCGCCAGTCACGAGTTTCTCGCAGCCGTAAAGAGGCTGTCATATATCATTCTGACACTGAGCCTGCCTCTGCTGGCGACGCTGGGCATGCTGGCATACTACGGCATCACGCAGTGGGCCGGCGAGAAGCCACCCGCCGAGAAGCCGAACATCGGTTACGTGGATAATACGGGCCTGTTCGACGATTATACTAATACGGAAACGACATACTTCGTGTCATATATCACGGAGGATGAAGCGAGACGGGGATTAGTCGAAGGCAATGTCAGCGAATATATCGTGATACCCGCCGATTACCTGGATAACGGTATCATCCAGAGATACACTACAAAGAGGGAAATCGATCCCCCGTACGCAACATTAAGGTCTATCGACGAGTTCCTGACAGCGAACCTCATCGGCACCAACGTGAGCGAGGCCATCCTTGCAAGGGTGACTGATCCGCTCTATACGCAATCGTTCAGGCTGAATCCGGATACGGGGGAAATATTTCCGCCCGAGGATGAGCTTTCATCATTTGTTATGCCTTACGTGTTCGGCATGCTCTTTATCATGTCCCTGTTCTTTTCATCCGGCTATTTACTGCAGGGGGTTGCCGAAGAGAAGGAGAACAGGCTTATCGAGATACTTCTGTCTTCCGTTTCAGCAAGGCAACTGCTGACCGGCAAGGTGCTGGGGCTCGGGGCCGCCGGGCTGCTGCAGATATTGGTCTGGCTCATGACCATGGTGATATTTGTCGTCATCGCGTCGGCGAACATCCCCGTGTTGGCCGGGTTAAAGATATCTCCCGAGCTCATAGTGATAAGTATCGTCTATTTTATATTAGGCTACATATTGTTCGGCGTATTGTTCGCGGCCATAGGCTCGCTCGGTTCCACGGCCAGGGAGAGCAGTCAATGGACTACGTTCGTTGTGCTGCCGGCCGTGCTGCCGCTGATGCTCATCGGATTGTTGCTTACAAACCCGGACCATGTCATTTTCACCATCTTGGCCATTTTCCCCATCACCGCGCCTATAACCGCCGTAATGAAACTAAGCATCGGCGCGCTTCCGGCGTGGGAACTAGCCGTCAGCATGCTCATCATGATAGCTTCTATTGTCGCGGCAATATGGCTGGCTTCACGCGTGTTCCGCACCTTCCTCCTCATGTACGGCAAACGGCCGGGCATGTCCGAGATATGGAGATACCTGCGACAGCCGTAGTAAGGAATCATTCGCTCATGATTCCTCATCCGATACTGTGCCATATTTACGTTCAACGCATCGACTGGACATTCATATAGTGATACAATTAAAAGATACAGGTAATAACATATGTATGATGTGATTGTTATAGGAGCGGGACATGCCGGGTGCGAGGCGGCGCTGGCCGCGGCGCGGATGGGCTCCAGGACACTGCTGCTGACTCTGAACCTCGACAATGTAGCGCTGATGCCGTGCAATCCTTCCATCGGCGGCCCGGCTAAAGGCCACCTTGTGCGCGAGATCGACGCGCTCGGCGGCGAGATGGCCCGCAACATCGACCGGACGTTCATACAGGTGCGAATGCTTAACACAGGCAAAGGCCCGGCGGTGCAGGCGCTCAGGGCGCAGGCCGATAAGAAGCTGTACGGCCTCTCCATGAAGCACGCGCTGGAACGTCAGGAGAACCTCGACACAAAGCAGGCGCTCGTAGACAAATTGTGGTTCGATAACGGAACGTTCCATATCCAGACCAACGTGGGATGGATCTACCGGGGCGGAAACGTCGTCCTGACAACAGGCACCTCACTTAACGGCAGGGTAATCATCGGAGATAAGAGCTACCCCGCGGGTCGCGCCGGAGAGTTCGCCGCCGAGAGACTATCCGACAGCTTGCGAGATATGGGATTTACACTGGGACGGCTCAAGACCGGCACGCCGCCGCGCATCGATGCCAGAACAATAGATTTCAGCAAGACCGTCATACAGCCGGGGAGCGAAGTCCCTTTATATTTCAGTATGTACAGAAACGGGAACCACCCGGTTTCCTTCCCGCAGCCCAATCCGGTCTATCCGCTGTCCCGATCCGACTGGCGCCCGCAATTGCCGTGTTACCTGGTTTATACAAACGCAAAGACCCACGAACTGATAAGGAATAACCTCGACCGCGCCCCGCTTTTTAACGGCATGATTCACGGTGTCGGCCCCCGCTACTGCCCGTCGATAGAGGATAAGATATTCAAGTTCGCGCATAAAGCGTCGCATCCGCTGTTCCTGGAGCCGGAGGGGTGGGAAACAAGCGAAGTATATGTTCAGGGGGCTAATACGAGCCTCCCCGAGGACGTTCAGCTAGCCATGCTGCGCACCATCCCCGCCTTGGAGAAAGTGGAGATGATCAGGGTCGGCTATGCTATCGAGTACGATTACGTGCCGTCGAACCAGATATCGGCGACTCTGGAGAGCAAGGCTGTGCCGGGGCTGTTCTTCGCCGGACAGATAAACGGGACGACGGGTTACGAGGAGGCGGCGGGCCAGGGATTGATCGCAGGGATCAACGCGGCGCTTAGGGTGAAAGGGAAGCCTCCGGTTATAGTAAAGCGCAACCAGGGATATATCGGCGTGATGATCGACGATCTGGTGACGAGGGATCTCACCGAACCGTATCGCCTGCTCACATCGCGCGCCGAGTATCGACTTTTATTGCGGCAGGACAACGCCGACCTAAGGTTGGCTCCGATCGGGTATGAACTCGGGCTGGTGGGGCGCGAACAGTATGAACAGGTTGAAGTGAAACGCCAGGCAGTGGCCGACGAATTAAAACGCCTGTCCAAAACATATTTCAGTAACTCCGATAAGAGCGTCACGGCGCTTGAATACCTCAGACGCCAGAATGTTGGTTACGATACGCTCGTTGCAATGTCATACGGCGATCCGTGTATAGACTGCAGCGTCGCCGAGCAGGTCGAGGTCGAGGCAAAATACGAAGGCTACCTAAAGAAGCAGACAACGTCCGTTGCCCGCATGTCGCGGATGGAGAAAAGATCGATACCGGATTTATTTACTTATGATAGTATTAAAGGGCTGCGTTACGAAGCGCGGCAGAAACTCAACCGCATACGCCCTGTTACGCTCGGACAGGCGTCGCGCATCGACGGCGTGACTCCGGCGGACCTGGCGATATTGATGGTACACCTGGAGAGGGGCTCCAAATGAAAAATGTCATCATGTTCTGCGGCAAGGGCGGTGTAGGCAAGACGACATGCGCCGCCACCACCGCCCTGCACTACGCTATGACAGGCAATAAAACACTTATACTGTCCACCGATCCAACCCCTTCGCTGCAGCACATCTTCGAGATCAATGTCGCCGCGACTTCCGGCAGTAAAGGTACTCCGGTAACCATAACCGATAATCTTTTTCTTTATGAGGTCGGCGCTCATGAGGTGAAGACCATGTGGAACGATAAGTTCGGGTCTGAGGCCTACGAAGTGTTCTCTTCATTCGTCGATATCGACTATGATGAGTTCATCGATTTTGTCGCCAGCGTACTGCCGGGGCTCAGAGATGAATTCATGGTCGACTATATAAGGGAGCTTCACGAGTCCGGCAAATACGGTAAAATAATATGGGATACGGCACCTGCAGGCCAGACGCTGGGACTTCTCAAGATGCCGTCGATTATCGGTGAGCATCTTAAACCCGCCGCGCGCATCTACACTTCGCTGAAAACAACAGGGAAGAACCGCAATACGGTTCAAGGGGTCATAAAGGGATGGGAGGCTCTTTCGGCTAAGGACATGAATTTTATTCAAACTATGGTAGAATTTAAACTGGTGACTATAGCCGAGGCGCTCGCCGTATCACAGCTTGATTATATATTTGAAGAGTTCAGGAGTTACAATCTCGGTATCGATCAGGTTATCATTAATCAGGTGATTACCAAACCCGATTCGGAGTTTATGAAAAGTAAGGCAGCCATGCAGAAAGAGTATATCGCAGAGATATCCAGAATATGCGCGGGAAAGCAGCGGATGCTTTCCATGTTTCCTTATGAAATAACCGGCCTGAATAGGCTTAAAGAGGCTGTAAAGGTGCTTTTTGAAAATGACTGAAAAAGCGGACCTGGTTCTTTACAACGCGAACGTGATCACATTCGATCCCGCCAAACCTAAGGCGACCTCGGTAGCGGTCAGGGACGGAAAGATACTCCGCGTTGCCGGCAACGGCGCCCATGAACATTTCACCGGACGCAAGATAAATTGCAACGGCAAGACCCTCGTCCCCGGTTTCAATGACGCCCACTGCCACATCCTCGCCTTCGCCTCAAGCCTGCTGAGTGTCGATTGCACACCATCTTCGGTATCTTCCATCGCCGACATCAAGGACCGCATACGCAAGCGGGTGCAGACGGCCTCGGATGGAGAGTGGATAAGGGCCTTCGGATACGATGAATTCTACCTCGCCGAGCGGCGCCATCCCAACCGGTCAGATCTTGATGAAGCAGCGCCGAACCACCCCGTGAAACTGATGCATCGTTCCAGACACGCTTGTGTGCTCAACAGCCGCGCCATGTCCATAGCCGGGATAACAAACGAAACTCAGGAACCCGACGGGGGAGTGATAGACAGGGACCTGCAGTCGGGAGAGCCGAGCGGTATGCTGTTCGAGATGAACGATTATATAGAGAATAAAGTGCCTCCGATCTCGCCTGCTGAGATGGAGCGCGGGGTCAAGCTTGCCAACGACGCGTACCTGTCACAGGGGATAACGTCTCTGCAGGATGCTACGGCTACCAACAATATCGAGACGTGGAAATTATTCCAGCGTTTGCGGGATTCCGGTTCGCTGAAACCGAGGCTGTCATTGATGATGGGCATGCGATACATGGATCAGTTGTTGGAAGACGGATTCGAGCCGCGGCACGGCGATAACGATATGCGTCTCGGGGCTCTTAAAATAATGATAAGCGAAGCCAGGGGCTGTCTATGTCCGTCGATGGATGAATTAAGGGAGATGGTCTCGCAGGCGCAGGATAATGGATTTCAGATAGCGATTCATGCCATAGAGCAGAATACGGTTGAGGCGGCCGTGTCGGCTTTGGAGTCTATCTACGAAAAATCGAAGAAGGATAATCACCGCCATCGCATAGAGCATTGTTCCATATGCCCGGACTCACTGCTCGATAGAATAGAAAATGTAAGAGCCCTTGTGGTTACGCAGCCTTCTTTCATCTACCACAGCGGAGAACGCTACCTTGAGACCGTATCCGAAGAACAGCTGCCTTTACTGTATCGCATCAGTTCTTTCCTGAAGAGCGGACTCAAGCCGAGCGCGGGATCTGATAATCCGGTCGCGCCGCTTAACCCGATGCTGAGCATGCACACCGCTGTCAACAGGAAGACACAAAAAGGAGAAGCGTTTTTCTCCCGAGAGAGGGTGCTGCCGTCCGTCGCGTTGGAGATGCATACCAAGGCGGCGGCATACGCCTCGTTCGACGAAGGCGTAAAAGGCACGATAATCCCGGGAAAGCTGGCCGATTTCACTGTTCTAAGCGATGACCCGCTGAAGATAGCCCCGGAGAAGATACGAGATATCAAGGTCGAGGCTACAATAGTAGGCGGTGAGGTTGTCTGGCGCTCTTGATTCTCTGCTGAACACGGTCTAGAATATAACTGTCATGCCGATATACGAATATAAATGTTCAAAGTGCGATGCGAAGTTCGAGCGCAGGTGCTCCTTCAGCGATTCCGACAAGAAGGTCTCCTGCCCCGAATGCAAATCACCGGCAAGCAAACAGCTGTCCGCTTTTGCCGCCCTTTCAAAAGGGGCTGACGGCAGTTCATCTCCTATCGCCGGAGGCGGCGGCTGCGGTCCGTCGTGCCCCGCCACCTCATGCACCTCATGCCATCATTAGTTCGCGAGGCGTCTCCGCCTTCGCAGCAGGAAGCCCCCCGCTATCGCCCCGATTAACAGCGATTGTAATACCATTGCTATCGCGATTGCCCCGGCCGCATCGTAGAAGAAGCCTTCCGTATATATTCGCGGCAGGTAGCCCGAAGATATCCACAAATCGTTGGTGAAGAATATCCGATGGAATAATATGAACAGCCAGTCGAAATCTATCATCGCGGCTATGCCTGTCGCCGCCAGAGCGGCGAGACCGGCGACGCTGCCTGTCAGGACAAGCTTGCCTAACGATGAAAACATCTGCCTTCGCTTATACGTATACCCTGCCGCCACAAAGATAATGATGTAGCCAAGCGTTATCCACTGAATCGTGTAGCTGAGTTGAATCAGCCCTCTGACGTCGCGCAGATGTATGATTTCATCGTCACTGAATATATACATCGTATCGTCGATATCTCCGGAATTGAAATATCGGATCAGACCTTTTGATATATCGATGAGTTCTTCGTCGCTGAATCCCGTCTCCGCGCTGACGTCATATTTTTCGAAGCCCTCTTCCCAGAACTGAAGATCGTTGGCGACCCACCTTATGTTGCTTGTGAGAAGGAACAGGGGAATGCATACAATGAAAAGGATCGATGCGACCCGGAACGGAATTCGGAAGTTTCTCCCCGCCAGCATGTTACAATGCTATGGTAGCGCTTGCGGCTTGTCAACTTAATGTATCGGACATATAATGCGTTCTATTCTTGCAGTGAAGAGGTAGCGTTTTGGACAAGAATGAAGACTTGAAGAGTTTCGACAGACTGGTGGCCATCATCGAGCGCCTTCGCGCCCCGGGCGGCTGTCCCTGGGACCGCGAGCAGACCCACGATTCGATCAAGGGCAACATGCTGGAGGAGGCCTACGAGGCGGTTGAGACTATCGATAAGGGAAATATGGACAAACTATGCGAAGAGCTGGGCGACCTGCTCCTGCAGATAGTTCTTCACGCCCAGATGGCCAAGGATGAAGGCTGCTTTGAAATAGGCGATGTGATTCAAAGAATATGCGACAAGCTGATATACAGGCACCCCCACGTTTTCGGTGAAGAGAAGGTCAGCGGCGCTTCAGAAGTCCTTGCCAACTGGGAGGAGCTTAAACGGAAGGAAGGCAGGGGCGAGCTGCTATCCGGCCTGCCTAAAAACATGCCGGCGCTGGCATACGCCCAGGCGGCGGCAAGGCGCGTAGCCCGCGTCGGGTTCGACTGGATCACCGTGGACGACATCATCGATAAGCTATGCGAAGAGGTCGCCGAGTTGCAGCAGGCGAAGGATCACCGCCATAAGGTGATGGAGTTCGGGGACATGCTCTTCACGCTGGTATGCGTAGCGAGACGCATGGACATAGATGCCGAGGCCGCGCTGAGGGCATGCAACGAACGCTTCTACAAACGCTTTTCATACATGGAGAAAATCTGCGCGGAAAAGGGACGGCTTCTGGCTGATATGACTCTCGAAGAGCAGAATGCGCTTTGGAACGAAGCTAAGCGGGAACTGGGTGATCTATCTTGAAGAGAGAAAGTCGGGGCGAGTGGATTTGAACCACCGGCCTCAGCGTCCCGAACGCTGCGCGCTAAACCGGACTGCGCTACGCCCCGCAGCCAATAGTATATCTTCTGCGCCTGTTATTAGCAACATGCTGAGGGGGAAGCCCTCACCCTGGCCTTCTCTTGGTGCGCTGTTAAGCTTTAGCCCTCATCTTAACCTTCTCCCCCCTGCTTAAGAAGAGGGTAGCTTAAAGGGAAGTCCAGATGTACCACCCTCTGGCAGGGGTTTGATGGTATCCCATAAGGCCTTGATTAATCAAGCCCTTACATAATGTCCTCACGTAGGGGCGAACCTATGTGTTCGCCCTTCGATGGGGGATTATAGGGGATTGAACATCAATGAGATTGCCGCGTCGTCCTTCCGCAATACGGAAGGATTGGGGTGTCCTGTAGGGGCGCCGCTTGCTGCGCCCTAATTATCGGGCAGGGCAAGCCCTGCCCCTACCCGATAACCAAACGTATGTGGGACCAGCAGGGGTTCGGATGATGATTCCCCCAAGCCTGGGGGATGACAGGGGGTTGGATACGGAAAAGCCTCACTGTCGCATTCCGTATTGAATTGAAATTATCCTTATCATATACTTATGGCCATGAAATATTGCGTGCTGATAATCGACGGCGCCGCCGGCTGGCCCATACCGGATCGTGGTAACATGACAGCCCTTGAACTGGCGGATACGCCCAACCTGGACCGCATGGCAAAAGAGGGCATAGTTGGTCTGGTTCGCACGGTGCCTCCGGGCATGGAGCCTTCCAGCGCCGTCGCCTGCATGTCCGTGCTGGGATATGATCCGCTAATTTATTTCAAGGGCAGGAGCGCTATCGAGGCTATCAGCATGGATGTCCCATTCACAAGTGATGACATATTATTTCGCTGCAATCTTGTAGCAATAAAAGATGGAATGATGTGGAGTTATTCTGCGGGACATATCTCAAGAGAAGAAGGCCGCGCTCTCATAGAAGCTCTAAATAACGAGATTGGGGGCAAGGATGTTTGTTTTTATCCCGGTGTCGGATATCGTCATATATGTAAGATAACGGATCATGAAATTGGACTTGAAGCGATATGTACTCCGCCACATGATATCCCCAGCAAGCCGATAGCTGAATACATGCCGCACGGACCGGGCAGCGAACTCTTAGTCGATCTGATGGAGCGCTCTCGATACGTCCTGAGTGATCACCCTGTGAATTTAAATCGAATATCCCGGGGAGAGATCCCGGCAACGATGATTTGGCTTTTCTGGGGCAGCGGTCATATACCTCCGCTGCCTTCTTTTCAGACCAAATACGAAATTAAAGGGGCAATTACTTCAGGAGTCGATTTGCTCCGTGGTTTAGGCAAAATGGCGGGTTTCACGATTCTTGATATCAGCGGTGTTACCGATAATGTAGATAATGATTATACCGCACAGGTTACCGGTGCTCTCAAAGCGCTTGAAGACCACGACATAGTTTTCATACACGTGGAGGCCCCTGACGAAGCTGCGCACAGCGGATCGGCAGAGGACAAGATAGCATCTATAGAAAAGATTGATTCCGAGATGGTCAGTCGCATACTCGAATGGAATAACGACGATATCCAGTTTCTTGCTATGCCCGACCATCCAACGCCGCTGGCGATTCAAACTCACACGGAGGAAGCAGTGCCATTTGTTGTCTGGGGGAAGGGTGTGACTTCAAACGGGGCTGCCCGTTTCACTGAAGTCGAAGCTAAAAAGACCGGGGCTTTTGTGGAAAACGGTTATAATATGATGGATAAAATAGTGATAAGATGGCGCAAGAAAACGGAGATAATATGGCAATAATAGTGCAGAAGTATGGCGGCAGTTCGGTCGCCGATGTGGAAAAAATAAGGAACGTAGCGCGAAGGGCCATAAAGGCCAAGGAGAAGGGCAATGAAGTAGTAGTGGTAGTCTCCGCCATGGGCAAGACTACGGACGGGCTGATAGCGCTGGCCCGCCAGGTTACCGATCATCCCGATGTCAGGGAGATGGATGTCCTGCTCTCCACGGGAGAGCTTGTATCAAGCACGCTGCTGGCCATGACGCTGAAGTCGATGGGGCATGACGCCGTGAGTCTGAGCGGCGCGCAGGCGGGCATAATGACCGACGCGGTATACGCCAAGGCGCGCATCATCGATATCGAAGCCAAGCGTATTAAAAAAGAGCTTAAAGCGGGCAAGATCGTCATAGTCGCCGGTTTCCAGGGGATCACCTCAGAAGATGACGTGACAACTCTTGGACGCGGCGGCTCCGATACCACCGCCGTGGCGCTGGCTATAGCGCTAAAGGCGGAAGTATGCGAAACATACACGGATGTGGACGGCGTCTATACCGCGGACCCGCGCATCGTTCCGGAAGCGCGCAAGGTCAAGGAAATAGGATACGAAGAGATGATGGAGCTTGCCAGCTCCGGGGCCAAGGTGCTGCATATGAGATGCGTGGAGCTTGGAGAGATGTACGATATGCCCATACTGGTGGCTTCCAGCTTCACCGACGCTCCTGGCAGCTTAATTCATGGAGGAATGAATATGGAAACAAGGGCAAAAGTTCGCGGGATCGCTCTTGATCAGAACGTGGCAAAAGTCACGATATTGGGCGTCCCCGATAAGCCGGGCATAGCCAGCGCCGTTTTCGACGCTCTTGCCAATGCTAATGTCAGTGTGGACACCATAGTGCAGAACGCCAGCGTGGAACGGGTAACCGACCTGACTTTCACGGTGGCCAAGAGCGATCTTGATGAGGCGATACGCGTCGTTGAGCCGGTGGTGAAGTCGATAGGCGCAAGGGGCTGTGTTGCGGATGCGAAGCTCGGTAAAGTGAGCATCATAGGCATAGGGATGCAGAATACGCCGGGATACGCCGCCAGGATGTTTCATTCATTGTATGAAGCGGGAATCAATATCGAACTGATCACCACATCTGAAATCAGGATCACCTGTATAGTTCACGAAGATAAGGCCAAGGATGCGGTGAAAGCGCTGCACCGTGTATTTGAGCTGGATAAAGGCAACGCGTAGTCTGGGGAGATATCATTTGCAACTGAGTATTGTTATCCCTGTCATGAATGAGGGCGCTAATCTCAAGGAGCTTCTGCCCGGACTGCATGATATAGCATCGCGCATAGCTCATGATCACGAAATAGTGCTGATAGACGGCGGATCTGTTGATAATACCTGTCAGGTTGGACAAGATAATGGCGCCTGTGTCATCCGGCAGAGCGGCCGCGGATATGGAGCGGCCCTTCGCGACGGTTTTTCAGCAGCACACGGCGAATATGTATTAACGCTTGATGGCGATATGTCACACCGTCCGGACTTCATCCCTGACATGTGGGATAAGCGCAACGCGGCTGAGATTGTTATCGCGTCACGCTATATCACAGGTGGCTCGACAGAGATGACAAAGATGCGCAGGCTCTTAAGCCGAGCCCTGAACAAGTTCTTTACACTCGGACTTTCCCTGCCATTCCGTGATATCTCTAGCGGATTTCGGCTGTATCATGCATCGTTACTAAAAGATATTAACCTTGAAAGTTCGGATTTTGACGTTCTTGAGGAAATACTTATCAAGTCCTACACTAAGGGCTATAAGATAGTAGAGGTCCCTTTCCATTACGCCCAGCGTAAGAATGGCTCGAGCCATGTCAACCTACTTATGTTTGGCGTCTCGTATTTGAAAACATTCAAGCGTATGCGGCGCTTAAGACGGATATAATACTGGACCGGTCATATCTGACATCCCTGCCAGACAGACTCTTATCGATATGTAACTACGTTGCCTCCGGTTATCATCCATTTGTGACAGAAATTTAACCAAAGTTATCTTTTGGTCTCAATGCCTATTGACATCCTGGCCATAATCCTTAAAATAATGCGGATGAGGTCGGAGGTTATTTAATGGAAACTCAATGTGGTGAGGCAAAATTGAAGAGGGAGCGGACACAGGAAGCGATTACCTTTGCTATGGAAGGGCGATGGGATGAGGCCATAGCCGCCAATGAGAGCATTATAGAAGCCGCGCCTAACGACATAAACGCGTTGAACAGGCTGGGCAAGGCGTTAACGGAAAAAGGACGATATAAGGAGGCCATCGAGGCCTACAACCGGACACTGGGAATCGATGCGAAAAACATCATCGCGCGCAAGAACCTGAGAAGGCTGTCCCTGCTGAAAGAAAAACAGCCGGCGCCTTCTGAGGACCGCCCCAAAGCCGTACCCCGCACCTTTATAGAGGAGACGGGCAAGGCGGGCGTGGCCAGGCTGGACCAGCCGGCCCCCAGGGAGATTCTGGTAAAAATGTCCGCCGGCGATATCGTTCAGTTGAAGCTTAAGAAGCAGCGCCTGGTTGTGGAGAATGAGGCCGGAGAATACCTGGGACAGGTGGAGGCCCGCATCAACACGCGCCTCTCAAAGCTCATGAAGGGCGGCAACAAGTATTCCGCGGCTATAGCCAGCATATCCGACAGCGCTGTAAAGATCATCATCACCGAGACCTATCAACACCCCAAACAGCTGGGGCGTCCTTCCTTCCCCGCAAAGCTCAGCGACGGTTTCCGCTCGTATGTGAAAGGCAGTATCCTGAAGTATGAGCTCGGCGACGAGGAAGAGACATACGATGACAGCGGCGATGTGGTGGATACGGAAGAGGATACCGAGGTCCTGCCGGACAGCATGACCCTGATGACCTCCGAAACCAGCGCGGACAAAGTTCTCGAAGAAGAAGCCTGATCCGTCGCTTGCTCGAAACGATTCCCTGGCCGGCCGCAGGACGAGATCGTACCGCCGTTTTCCATCGGGGTGAAGAACGCTTCGCCTGATAAAAATGATAGCGGCAGAGAGCAGGGTGTGTGTGAAACCCCTGCTCTTAATTTTTAGAATTTCCCCTGAAAGAGCGTAAATTTTACAAAATCTCATTTTTGACGAATTTGCGCCCCTGTGATATGCTTCATGGGATAAGTTATACACGGCGATGAGAGGTAAACATGCAAGCAGGATCGGTTAAACCCATTGATATCCACGAGGAAATGAAGAATTCCTACCTGGATTACGCCATGAGCGTGATAGTGTCCCGCGCCCTGCCGGACGTGCGCGACGGACTGAAGCCGGTGCAGAGGCGCATCCTGTACGCCATGGGCGAGATGGGGATCAACTACAACTCGGCCCACAAGAAGAGCGCCCGTATCGTCGGCGATGTCATGGGCAAGTACCACCCCCACGGCGACTCCCCCGTATACGAGGCCATGGTGCGTATGTCCCAGGACTTCTCAATGAGGATACCGCTCATCGACGGCCAGGGCAACTTCGGCAGCGTGGATAATGACCCGCCCGCCGCCATGAGATACACCGAGGCCCGCCTGGCCCGCATAGCGAATGAAATGCTTGCCGATATCGATAAAGACACCGTAAACTTCGTGCAGAACTTCGACGGCTCGCTCACGGAGCCTACCGTTCTCCCTTCAAGATTCCCCAACCTACTGGTCAACGGCGCTTCGGGCATCGCCGTAGGCATGGCAACAAACATTCCGCCCCATAATTTAATTGAGATATCGGACGCCCTTTGCCTTCTCATCGATAATCCCGAGGCCTCGCCCGATGAGCTTTCCGATATCGTGAAGGGCCCGGACTTCCCCACCGCCGGCATAATATACGGCCGCGAGGGCATAAAGAACGCCTACGCCACCGGCAAGGGCCGCGTCATCATCAGATCCAGGTATTCCGTGGAAGAACTGGCCAAAGGCCGCCAGCAGATAGTGGTGACCGAACTGCCCTATCAGGTGAACAAGGCCGCTCTGGTGGAGCGCATATCGGACCTGGTCAAGGCCAAGAAGATCGAGGGCATCACCGAGCTTCGCGACGAATCGGACCGCAACGGCATACGCGTCGTCATCGAGATGAGACGGGGCATGGAGCCGGAGCAGGTGCTGAACAACCTGTTCAAGCACACGCCAATGCAGACCGCTTTCTATCTTAATATGCTGGCGCTGGTTGACGGACAGCCCAAGGTGGTAAGCCTTAAGACGGCGCTGCAGCAGTATATAATCTTCCGCCAGGATGTCATCATCCGCCGCACCAGATTCGAGCTGAAGAAGGCTCAGGACCGCGCGCATATATTAGAAGGTTTAAAGATAGCCCTGGATCACCTGGACGAGGTCATATCCACCATCAGGAATTCCAGCAGCGCGGACGCCGCCAAGAAGAACCTTATGGAGAAGTTCGGACTGACCGATATACAGTCCCAGGCCATCCTGGACATGCAGCTCAGGCGTCTGGCGGCGCTGGAGCGCAAGAAGATAACGGACGAATACGCCGAGGTGCTGAAGACCATCGCGTATCTGGAAGACCTTCTGGCCAACCCGCGCAAGGTGCTCTATTTAATAAAAGAAGACGTCATCGAGGTCAGGGATAAGTACGGCGATGAGCGCCGCACCGAGATAATCGTAGAGGAACTGGGACAGATGAGCGAGGAGGACCTGATCCATCATCAGAAGGTGGCCATCGTTTTGACGACCCGCGGCTACATCAAGCGCATGCCGCTGGAGACCTACCGCGTGCAGCAGAGGGGCGGACGCGGCGTGGCCGGCATCTCCATCCGCGAGGAGGAGATGGTGCGCCGCCTGCTGGTGGCCGACACGCTGGACACACTGCTGTTCTTCACCAACACGGGCCGTGTCTTTTCACTGAAGTGCTACAAGGTGCCGCAGGAGACATCGCGCATCGCCAAGGGCACCCCGCTGGTGAAGCTCATAGCGATATCGGAAGAGGAGCGCGTCACCGAGGTTCTGCCGATAACCGAGTTCATACCGGGCTATTTCCTGCTCATGATGACGAGCAAGGGCATAATAAAGAGGACGGCGCTGGAGCATTTCGCCGCGGTGCGCTCCAACGGCATCATCGCGATGAAGCTGCCCAAGGGGCAGCAGCTCATATCGACGAGGATCGCCCGTAACGAGGATGAGGTCATAGCCATATCCGAGAAGGCCCAGGCCATACGGTTCCCCGTCGCCGAGCTGCGCATCGCCTCCCGCACCAGCGGCGGCGTGAGGGGTATGCGCGTGGCCCCGGACGATAATGTTGTGCAGATGGACATAGTGATCCAGGACGCCAGCCTGCTGGTGCTGACGAAATCGGGCCAGGGCAAGTGCAGCCGCCTGGCCAACTACCGTCAGCAGTCGCGCGGCGGCAGCGGCGTCAAGACGCTGAGCCAGAAGGTGGGCAAGGTGGTGGCGGCCAGGGTGGTGAAGGATTCGGACGAGGTTATGATACAGTCCGCCCAGGGCGTGGTCATACGCATGCGCGGCGACGCTATACCCATCCAGGGCCGCATCAGGCGCGGCGCATCCGTTATGAAGCTTGACGAGGGCGACGAGGTTATGTCAATCGCCGCCCTGCGCGAAGAATAATAGTACCTTAATAAGTGAACTCACCCTACCGCGGAAGGATGATCCAGCCGTAGGGGCGCTGCTCGCTGCGCCCGCTCTATCGGGCAGGTCAAGACCTGCCCCTACGTATCGGGTTTAAAATATAGGACGGGCTGCGCCCACCGAATCAATCAACCGTCATTGCGAGGAAGTCCTTCTATCAATCCAACTTCATGGAAGGACGACGCGGCAATCCCAAGATGTATCGCTAAACAGACGGAGATTGCTTCGCCGCTCTGTGACAGGACTCGCAATGACAGGGTGAGTTGAATGTAGGGGCGGGGTCGCCTCGCCCGCCAATAGGGGCGCCAGGGATGTAGGGGCATCCTTCCATATGCCTTAATGTCATGGAAGGATTGTGCCTGCCCGCTGTGGGCGACCACAAGGGTCGCCCCTACACAATGACCGACATATTTGGTGGATACAGGGGGTTCGGAAAGATTGACCGTCTTCGACCATTACACAGAGGTACAGGAGACATGGTCTCCTGACGGTGTTTTAGGGGTGTCCCCTAAAACAAAAAATTCCCCCATGATTGGGGGACACAGGGGGTTGAGAGCAAAGCTTTGAGCCGGGCCGGCTATATCGACGGAGATTGCCACGTCCTTACGCATATTCCTAACGGGGAAGGACTCGCAATGACAGGAGTGGGAACTTTACCGGTTATTCACCAAATACGATTTACACTTGGAAAGTCTATTGACAATCAAGGCTGTTTTGGCTAAATTGGATAAATAGATATTGACACGAGTGCACTCTTGTGTTAATATCTACAAATTTAATTTAACAGGCAGGCGGTCTGTACTGGCAGAAGATGCTTGGTTAGGTTTGAACCGCCTGACTTAAATGTTATAGAACGAAAGGAGAAAGTCTTATGAAGAAAAGGTTTAACCTAACCTGGCGGTTGCTGATGGTGGCAGCGCTGTTGTGCGCTCTAATACCCGCAGCGCTCATCGGTGTAACCGTGCAGGCCGCATCAACCCCCACCACCTACATGGATCCCATCCCGGCTTACCTGAATAACGCCGGCCTGGGAACCGTCATTACTGGCACATCATACACCGGCGCTATCGATTTGCAGAAGGTGAGGCTGCAAATAAAATCCTATGACTCGGAATACAGTATCTACAGGTACTGGGACGGCGCAGGATGGACCAACGATCCGGAAACATATGTATATACTACGACAATACTTGGATCATTATGGAACGGCCAGTGGGACTGGACCTGGGCCGGGCTTGGCGGTGTAGCTCCTCTTACCGATGGAAACACATACTACATCTACGCATGGGCTGTAGATATGAACGACAACCTGGGAACCATGGCCCAGGCCTCCTTCATCTATGACCAGTATGGCGTATTGGGCAGCACCACATATCCCGTTGTTGTAATAACACCTGCCGTCAATGGTTCGATGTCAGCCGTCACGGCCATAAAGGGAACTGCCGCCGATAAGATGAGCGCTACAAAGACCGGCACTATCGGATCTGTTTATGTAACCATACAGAGAGTGAGCGACTCCCAATACTGGGACGGCACGTCATGGGTGGGTCCTCTAACTCCTTTGAAAGCCAGCGGTACCACGAGCTGGCAGATAACCACCAGCACCAACCCCTGCCTTCCGCCATGGACGCAGGCTGAATCATATAACGTGGCAGCTTATGCGATTGACAAGACCGGAAATGTGGGCGCTGCTGCAACTTCGACTTTTACCTACTGCAAGGACCTGACGACAGGCCCCAGCATCGTCATGGACACCATCCCGGCTTACGTAACAACGGCGTACTTCGGCAATCTCACTGGCACGGCACGTGCGACTAACCTCAAATCGCTCGCCGCTCCCAACGGAAGCGTGAAGGTCTGGGTGCAGGACTTCACCTCCTACCTTAACTGGAACGGCAGCGCCTGGATTCCCGTATTTGAGACATGGGTTAACGCATCCACGGCGGCAAGCTGCGATGTTGCCGATGCCGCGCAGATGGACTGGACATTTGCCATGCCCACCGGCGCTGACCTGGCGGCAGGCCACACTTATAAGGTAAAGGCCAGGGCCACGGACAACGCCAGCAAGCAGGCTACTACGACCGTTTACACATTCATCGTGGACGACGTGGCACCCACCAATACCCTGTTCACTACCTTCTGGGTCACATCGTCGCCTTACGGCGATACCGTATTCAACTCCCTTGCATCGATCAGCGGAACCAGCGCCGATATCACGGGCGGCGCGGCCGCCGGCGCCCTGTCAAGAGTAGAGGTTAGAATACAGAGAGCAAGCGACTCCCTGTACTGGGACGGCAATCAGTGGGGCGCTGATATATGGAATGTCGCTTCCGGCACAAGCCCGTGGACGTTCAGCACTATGCCCAACTGGCAACACGTGAACACGAATATTGCTAATAGCGGCGTTTACACTATCGAGGCAAAGGCTATTGACAAGGCCGGCAATATAGAGTCCACAGCGACACAGACGTTCACGTTTGTGCATGACATATCGGGCACGGCGCCCGCTCCTACCGCCACAGCTACGGCAACGGCTACCGCTACTGCAACACCGGGACCGGGCGGCTTAACATGCGTCATCACTGCTCCGACAAACGGCGCAAACCTTGCCACCGGCCCCTCCGCAATAGAAGGTACGGCCAGCGCCGATGCTACAGTTACAGAAGTAAAGGTGCAACTGCAGAATACAGGCAACAGCCAGTACTGGGACGGCGCGGCATGGACCGCTACCCAGACATGGCTCGTCTGCTCCGGCACTACAAGCTGGGCTTACGGAACGATGCCTACCTGGGTTAACGGCTCTACTTATCAGGCCATAGCTCAGGCCACCGACGGAACTAACACGCTGAATTCCGCTGCTGTAACGTTCGGCATAGGCGTGACACCTACTGCTACACCTACGGCTACTGCTACGGCAACGGCTACCGCTACGCCAACAGCTACAGCGACGGCTACAGCGACGACGACGGCTACTGCCACAGCTACCGCAACAACTCCTCCCACTTCAACGGGCAGCGGCACGGTAGGCACTTCCGGCGGAACGGTCTCCACAACGGACGGCAAGTATGAGGTTACCTTCCCTTCCGGCGCCCTTACTTCAACGCAAACCGTTACTATCACAGCAGGCACCTGCACGCATGCCGATACAGACGACTACACCTTCGGCAGCACCTGCTTCACGGTAACGCCGGGCGGCGCTCTGGGCGCGGAAGCTACCATATGCGCTCAGCTGTCCACTTACGACCAGGGCCTGGATAACCTTACCCTTATCTACTATGCCGACGGCAAGTGGAACGAGGCTAAGAACATCAACATCACCGGCAACACCATCTGCGGCACAACCAGCCACCTCAGCAGCTGGGCTGTCGCCAGCAAGGCTGCCAGTGACTGGGTCTGGTGGTACTGGGTACTCATCGGCGCGGGCGCTTTCATAGTGGTGCTCGCCATCGTACTTCTCCTTGTCATGCCCAAGAAAGGCGCCAAGGAGGAAGAGGTACCCGCGGAAGAGCTCTACGGCGAAGAGGAAGAAGAGTTCTAGATTAAACACCGGCTATTAGAGTGGAATCACTCTGAACCGTAACAGCAACAGCGGCCGAGGCCAAAAGCTCCGGCCGCTGTTTTATTTTGTATTAATGGAACATGCGCAGGGAACGTATCGTAGGGGCGCTGCTTGCTGCGCCCTCTTTGATTGCTGTTGAAGGTGAAGAACACCTTCAACAGCTTTTCTACAGTTTGTCATCCTGAGCCCTCGCTACAGAACGGCGAAGGATCTCGTCGAGATTCTTCATCGCTACCGGATAGGATTCAGAATGACAGCTTTGAGTTGTGTAGGGTGGGTTCGCAAACCCACCACGTAGGGGTAACCCCCCATGGTTACCCTCCCAACGTAGGGGCATCCTTCCATATGCCTTAATGTCATGGAAAGATTGTGCCTGCCCATTGTGGGCGAACACATAGGTTCGCCCCTACCCGGTGACCAACGTATTGGGGGATAGCTATGAGATTGCCGCGTCCTTCTGCATATTCCTAACGGGGAAGGACTCGCAATGACAGCTTTGAAAAAGAGGTACCCCGATGAATCGGGGACGGGGTTTTAGGGGTGTCCCCTATATTTTTAAAAATTCCCCCAAGATTGGGGGATAATAGGGGGTTGATAATTCTTCAGCAGCCTGATCCTACAGCAATGTCCCGCATGCGGGGATGACGCGCTCCAGGCCGCAATGATTGCAGCGTCCGACGCGGCAGTCATCTGTAGCTGTTTCATTTGTACTGTTGATGTATTCCTGTTTCAGGTAATCGATGCTAACGCCGGTATCGATATGGTTCCACGGCAGAACTTCATCCAGAGGACGCGTGCGGTTGGCATAGAACGAAGGGTCTATAGAGCAATCCTCGAACGCCTTGAGCCACAGGTCGTACCTGAATCGCTCGCTCCATGCATCGAATCCGGCGCCAAGCCGCCATGCCGTATGTATCACCCGCGAAAGGCGGCGGTCGCCCCGCGACAGCACGGATTCCAGGAAGCTGACGCGAGGGTCCTGCCATGTGAGCCGCGTCCCGGATTTCTTCAAGCCGCGGCGCAGGATATCAATCCTGTCGTTCATCTCATCCCGATTTACCTGCCCCACCCACTGGAACGGCGTGTGCGGCTTGGGCACAAAGGCCGAGGCGCTCAGCTTGATGTTCAATCTCCGTCCGCACTGTTTAGCGATATCAGTACCGGCGCGCCGCGCCAGCGCCGCTATCGCCTCGATATCCTCAGAGGTCTCGGTAGGCAGCCCCAGCATGAAGTAGAGCTTAACGTTATTCCATCCGTGGCTGCAGGCCACGGCCAGGGTATTAATAATCACATCGTCCGTCAGGCTCTTATTGATGACCCGCCGCAGCCGCTCGCTCCCCGCCTCAGGCGCGAAGGTCAGGCTCGTTTTCTTGCCGGCGGTGATGGCGTCCATGAGGGCCACGGAGAAGCTGTCCAGCCGCAGGCTGGGCAGGGATATCTTAAGGCTGTCGTCGCGGAACTTGAGATTTATATTGTTTATCAGCTTCTCTATGTTCGAGTAATCGCTCGTGCTCAGCGACAGCAGTGAAAGCTCGTTGTATCCGGTGTTCTTGAGTAAATCGTCCATAGCCGCCAGTATCTCGTTTACCGGCCTCTCGCGTACCGGGCGGTAGACAACGCCGGCGTGGCAGAAACGGCAGCCCCTGGTGCAGCCGCGCTGTATCTCTATCATGGCCCTGTCGTGCACCGTGGATATATAAGGTATCACCGGAGAGGTGACGGCGGGAAGCAGTTCGTTCATTATGCGCCGCGATATCGATTTGGGGACATCCGTCGATACCCGCGCCACCTCAGACACAGTGTTATCGCTATTGTACGATACGTCGTAGAAAGCCGGCACGTACACGCCGGGTATTCTCGAAAGATGCCGCAGCAGAGCGTGCCTGTCCGAACCGCCATTCATCTTGAAGTCGCGGAAGGATCGCAGAAACTCTATTACAACTTCCTCGCCCTCCCCCATGACGAACAGATCGATGAACTCCCACATGGGCTCAGGATTGAGGGCGCAGCTTCCTCCGGCGATGATCAGGGGGTCGCCGTCCCTTCTCTCCGACGACAGCAGCGGTATCCCCGCCAGGTCCAGCATGCCGAGTACATTGGTATAGGTCAGCTCGTAGCCCAGCGAGAAGCCGACGATATCGAAATCGCGCAGCGGCCGTTTCGATTCCAGGCTGAAGAGCGGGATCGCCGCACTCTTCATCGCGTCCCGCATATCGATCCAGGGAGCATAAACCCGTTCGGCCAGGGCATACGGCTCGTTATTGACGAGATGATACAGGATGGACAGCCCCAGGTTCGACATCCCTATTTCGTAGGTATCCGGGTAGGCCAGAGCGATCTTAACATCGGTCGAGCCCCAATCCTTGACGACGCTGTTCCATTCGCCGCCCGTGTATCGCGCCGGTTTGGTTACACCTGGCAAGATGTCATGCAAATCCGTCATAGCTGCCTCGGACTCATTATAACAAAGCTGTATCCCTTTTGACATCTAAATTCGAACGTGTTACAATCTACATTCAGTTGCGTTTAACGGAACCAGTTTTCTTACAGGAGAACCACGTGGCAGTAACAAAGACGAAAAAGAAGACGGCCCCCAAGATATACGCCATAGTCGAGAGCGGGGGCAAGCAATATAGGGTGGCGCCCGGCGATGTCATCGAAGTCGACCGTCTTGACACTAAAGAAGGCGGCGCTATCGAGCTGGACCGCGTGCTGCTCGTAGCCGAAGGCAAGAAGGTCAAGGTGGGCACGCCCGTGGTGGAGGGCGCCAGGGTTACAGCGGATGTTGTGAATGAGTTCAAGGACAAGAAGATAACGGTCTTCAAGTACAAGAGCAAGACGCGCTACCGCAGGAAGAAAGGGCACCGCCAGATATACACCAAGATAGCTATCAAGGAAATATTATCATAGGATACTGGGAGTAAGGTTATGGCACATAAGAAAGGCGGAGGAAGCACCAGGCTGGGCCGTGACAGTAAAGGCCAGCGGCTGGGCGTAAAACGGTACGGCGGAGAGAAGATACAGGCCGGCACTATCATCGTGCGCCAGAGGGGCACCCGCATTCGGCCCGGCGTTAACGTGGGCTTGGGCCGGGATCACACCATTTACGCCAAGATAGACGGCTACGTGAAGTTCGAGCCGTTCGCGAGACACCAGAGAAAGGTCAGCGTTTACAACTCATGAAGAAGGATATACATCCCAAGTACGTGGAGTGCGAGGTCTCATGCTCCTGCGGCAATAAATTCCAGACCGTATCGCTGAAACCCACGATAAGGGTAGACCTGTGCAACAGGTGCCACCCGTTCTTTACGGGCGAGCAGAGGATCGTGGACACGGCGGGACGCGTGGAGCGGTTCCAGAAGCGCTACGGTAAAAAGAAATAGCCTGAAATCGAAGAGATCTCAAAGCGGCTGCGTGACAGCCGCTTTTTATTTTACTAATCGCTCTTGATATCCCTGTAGAAGCAGCTCTCCTCACCGGTGTGGCAGGTCGGGCCCACGGGGTCGACTCTAATGAGGAGGGCATCTTCATCGCAGTCCTTGAGTATTTCACGCACGTTCAAGAAGTTGCCGGAGGTCTCGCCCTTCTGCCACAGATTCTGCCGGCTCCTGCTGAAAAAACATACCTTGCCAGTCTCAATCGTTATCTTTAGCGATTCCTCGTTTATATAGCCCAGCATGAGCACCTTGCCGGTGTCCGCGTTCTGTATTATCGCCGGTATCAAACCTTTACTGTCATACTTAAGCATGGCTCCTCCAGTTGCCGGATATTGTTAAAACGGATTGGATTAATCGTTATCAACCCCTTAATATTTCGGTCATTGTGTAGGGGCGACCCTTGTGGTCGCCCACAGCGGGCAGGTACAAGACCTGCCCCTACATCCCCTGGCGCCCCTATTGGCGGACGAGGCGACCTCGCCCCTACGGGGACCTCTTCTATTAGCTGCCGCTGATGGCTTCCAGCGCCTTCTTTAAATCGATGTGCCCGGTATATATGGCGCGCCCCACAATCGCACCCTCGACGCCGAGAGCGGCCAGCTTACTAAGATGCTCGATTGAGCTTATGCCGCCGGCCGCGATGATTTTAACATCGACCTTCGTCATCAGTTCCTTTATAGCGGCGAAGTTCGGCTCGGTAAGAGTGCCGTCGCGGGCAATGTCGGTATATATCACACGGCCGATGCCGACGGATTGCATGTCCCTGATCAAATCGACCGCCGTTACCTTACTGCTCTCGAGCCAGCCGCGCGTCGCCACATATCCGTCGCGGGCGTCCACTCCTGCGACAATACGCTCCCCGAACCGCCGGCAGGCTTCTTTTACCGTGTCCCGGTTCTCGATGGCCGCCGTGCCAAGTATCACCCGTCCGACACCGGCTCCAAGCAATTTCTCGATCGACTCTATGGTCCTTATGCCGCCGCCGACCTCGACCGGGATGTTAACAGCGCTGGCTATGGACGATATCGCATCGAAGTGGCATATCTCGCCCTTTGCCGCTCCGTCCAGGTCAACGACATGTATTCGCTTCGCCCCCAGCGAAAGCCAGTGTTTGGCGGTATCGACGGGGTCTTCGGAAAAGACTGTCTCCTGTTTGTAATCGCCCTGATAGAGGCGCACGCATTTGCCGCCCCTCAGGTCTATTGCCGGTATTATCTCCATATTCTTACCCATGAAATCGCCGACGCGACAGAATTCTGACAGAAGCCGCTGATAAAATCAAGGCGATGTTCTCACATCGCCCTGAAGCATTCGACTCGAATTACGATTCGGATACTACGACGGCAGTCCCAGTCCCCTGCCCGCGATGATGTTGCGCAATATCTCGTTGGTGCCGCCCTGGATCGTATAGGCCGGCGAGAAGATACAGGATTCCGCCGGACTTTCACGGAAGGCTGCCGGAACGCCCTTTGATCCCTGTCTCAGCGTGCCGTACAGTCCCGGTATCTGCGTGGCCGTATGCGCCAATTGCTGCTCGAACGATGTCGAGAAGGCCTTTGCCAGCGCCGCCTCGGTGCTTGGAATTTTGCCCTGATCAAGAACCCAGGCCACGCGGTAGGTCAGCAGCCGCCCCGCCTCGAAGGTTATGAACAAATCGGCCACGCTCTGCCTGGCCAGAACGCTTTTCGACAAAGGCTGCCCGTGGTAATCGGTCTCTTTTACATATTTCACGATATCCTCAAGCAGAGGATAATTGGTCATCAGGCGTTCCACCCCGCTGCGCTCATAGTCGAGCTGCTGAGCGATTTGATAGAAGCCCTTATTCAAGCCGCCGACCAGGGTGGTCTTAGGTATACGAACATTGTCGAAAAAGACCTCATTATAGTGATGTCCGCCGGTCATGTCGATAAGAGGCCGCACATCGATGCCCGGGATCTTCATATCGATGATGAACTCGCTGATGCCCTTATGCTTGGGCGCCTCCTGATCCGTCCGCGCCACCAGGTAGATATAATCGATGTGCTGCGCGCCGCTGGTCCAGACCTTTTGCCCGTTGATCACATAGTAATCGCCATCGAGCACTGCCTTCGTCCTCAGCGACGCCAGGTCGCATCCGGCCTCCGGTTCGCTCATGCCGATGCCGAAGCACAGCTCGCCTTTAACTATACGCGGCAGGAAAAAGTCCTGCTGCTCCTTGGTGCCGTGTTTAAGTATCGACGGGCCCATCTGCCGATCGGCGAACCAGTGCGACGCCGCCGGCGCGCCGTACCGAACGAGCTCTTCAGTTATGACAAGTCTGTCGATATAGCTCTTGCCCTGTCCGTGATGTTCCTTGGGCCAGCAGTATCCTATCCAGCCTTTCTCCCCCATCTTCCTGGAGAACTCTTTTGAATAGCCCCCCATCCAGGCATCGCAATGCGTTGTAAAGGTGCCCTTCTTCAACTCGTCATCAAGAAACGAGCGTACTTCTTTTCTCAGTTTTTCCTGTTCTTCCGTGAACTTGAAATCCATCGCTTGTTATCCTCCAAGTCATCACATCGACCGGTAATCTCTATCGGAGAATGACAGTGCTCTTGTTTACAGGTTGATGTTGGAATATTTTCTCGGCGGCCTGACAACCGTCTTTGTCTCCAGAAGGTCCAGCGCCTTGTTTATTATCTTCCTGGTATCGCTGGGCATGATGACGTCATCAATGAACCCTCTTTCAGCGCCGCAGTAGGGATTCTCGAAGAGCTTGCGGTACTCGCCGATGCGCTTGGCCTTCATCTCCTCAGGATTAGCCGCCTCTTTTATCTCTCTGGCGAAGATGATGCTGGCCGCCGTCTCGGCGCCAACTATGCAGACCCTCGCTCCCGGCCAGGCGAACATGAAATCGGCCCCCGTATCCTTACAGCACATCCCGGTGTAAGCGCCCGCGTAAGACTTGCGCACGATGACGGTGATCTTGGGCACGGTGGCGTCGATGTAGGAATAGATCATCTTCGCGCCGTGCCTGAGTATGCCCTTCCACTCCTCGGCCGAACCGATCCAATAGCCGGGGACATCGTGCAGGTTTATAAGCGGTATATTGAACATATCGCAGAACCGCACGAACCTGGCGATCTTATCCGCCGCGTCGCAGTCTATAGCCCCCGCGGCAAAGGAAGGCTGGCTGGCCACTATGCCCGCGGGGCGTCCGCCGAACCTGGCAAACCCCACGATAACGTTAGGAGCAAAATCCGCGAATATCTCAAAGAAATACCCGTTATCTACGATTCTGTATATTATTTCATGCATATCGTAGGCCGTCAGAGGATCGTCGGGGACCATATCGTTAAGTTCCGGTATCTCCCTGTAAGGATCGTCATCCGGCTCGCGGTATGTCTTGCGGCGCTCTTCCATTTTATTATTGGACGGAAGGAAATCAAGAAGCGCCTTGGTCTTATCCAGACAGTCCTGGTCGTCCTCAGCTACCACATGCGTTTCACCCGACTTGATAGCGTGAGCCTCTATGCCGCACAGAGTATCCAGGTCTATCTCTTCTCCCGTCTGCGTCTTAACGAACGCCGGACTGGCTATGCCCATCCTTCCCGTCCTGCGGTTCTGAAAGACAAAGTCCTGCATCACGGGGTGATAGGCCTGACCGCCGATGCAGGGGCCCATTATCAGCGCTATCTGGGGAATGATGCCGGAGGCCAGTATCTGAGACCTGAAAAGCCAGGCATAGCTCTGTAGCGTGTCCATTCCTTCCTGGAGTCTGGCCCCTGCCGAGTCGTTCATGCCGACGAAGGGCACGCCCATGTCCTTGGCCATGGTGATAGCTTCAGAGAACTTCTTGCCGTGGTATTCACCGAAGGTGCCGGCCATCGTCGTATAATCCTCGGCGGCGGTCATCACTATCCTGCCGTTGACGCGCCCGAATCCTACTATCACTCCCTCCGCGGGAAACTCTTTCTTATCGAGCCCGAAAGCAGTAGTGCGATGCTTTACGAATAATCCTATCTCGGTGAACGTCCCCGGATCGAAGAAGTAATCTATTCTTTCCCTAGCGGTCCAGCTGCCCCGTTCATGCTGCTTGCCTATTTCCTTGGCCCCACCCATCTGCAGGACCTTATCACGTTTCTGCTTGTATTCTTCAAGGATTCCCATCCAGTGTCCTCCTGACGCAAAAACAGCCTTCGGCTGTAATATATACTAGAATTTCTATAGCTAATACCTATTCAAAGCACCAACGTATTATAGCATGCGCCTCCGCTAATTTCTATATAATAAAGCTAAATAATAAAGGGTGCCCGTCATAATTCTGGACACCCTTTATGTAAACTATTTGACTCTGATTAAAAGTTGTTTATTTAATATTCGAGTTCACCAACTCTGTTTTCCCTACCACTCACCGTACATAAAGTCATCATATGAGATTTCTGTAGCACTGGCGGCTGCTGCGGGAAGCGTGATATTCACAGGCTGGTTGATATCGGTGAACGTCATGGTCATATCCATAGTAACTGAATACTTCTCTCCCAGAATATCCATCTCCATGATCATGCTGAAATATAACTGAACAGGATAATAGGAGGCCTCCTCAACCCAAACCATACATTCGGTATCCTTGATCATGTCGACCAGTTGTTCGGTACTATAGTATTCCGTCTCATCCATATCGGTCGCGCCCAATATGGCGTTCCAGTTTGGGACAACTTCTATCTTATAGCAGTTGGACCCGCCTATATTCTGCATAGCTAGATAGTTAGCCTCTACGAACCCCTCTAAAAGCTCCAGCTGCTGAGCGGTAGGATTCTGCTGTTCCCATATATCCTCTGTAAGTTGCGTCTTAATCCAACTTGTACTATAGTCGGGATCGATCATGTATAACCAGCCATCCGTTATATACATCTGCATGGTGTAATCAATATCGGGCGCCGTCATGGTCATATACATTGCTTGATTAGCCTCATCCATAGCGCCGGACATTTGCATTGCGAGTGACTCACCCATCATGCCGGTCTCAACCGTGGCGCTAAAGCGAGCGGAATTAAACGTTGTGGTTTGAGACGCGGCCAGTATCTCCCCGCCGGTCATGCCGTTGGGCGCCACCCCTCCCCCGCTGCAGGCAACCGCCCCCAGGATAGACACAACGCAAAGGACAATTACTGCCAGAAATCTAGCCTTCATGGAAGTCCTCCTTTGTTAATCAATAATCGAGAATATGATAGCATACATGCCTAATTAAGTCAGCTTAGAATCACAAGCAGCGTTTAATTGACATTAGAATATGCCGTTGTTACACTGGAATCGAACGTAATGCGCCCCCCTTTAATGATAGTTCGATATGAGCGATACATTTTTTACGCAAGGACTGATACAGGTCTACACCGGCAACGGCAAAGGCAAAACTACAGCCGCGCTGGGACTGGCCGTGAGGGCCCTTGGACATGGCGCGAAGGTCCACATTATCTTCTTTATGAAGGGACCATTCCCGTACGGAGAGCGCGAGATTCTCTCAAAGCTGCCTGATTTATCGTTCGAGGTTTTCGGTTTTGATCGCCTTACCGACCCTGATAACGTTACAGAAGATGAGAAGGAACAGGCCCGCCTTGCGCTCAGCGCCTCCGCGTCGGCGATACAGAGCGGGAATTACGACCTCGTCATACTTGATGAGATCAACGTAGCATCCGCGTGGAAGCTGATCGACGTTCAGGACGTAGTCGATATAATCAGCGCTAAACCGCCCTCGGTCGAGGTCGTTTTGACCGGTCGCTATGCCGACAAGATGATAACCGACGCGGCGAACCTGGTCACGAATATGGATGAAGTTAAGCATCCGTATCGTCAAGGCATAAAAGCGAGAAAAGGAATAGAATACTAAAATTCGACGGGAAGTCTGATATATTGAGCAAGCCCAAACTTCTTCTAGCCACCAATAATCAAGCCAAGGTCCGCGAGTATGCCAGGCTTCTCAAAGGCATACCCTACCGCATTGTATCGCTTAAAGATATCGATATCAGCGAACAGGTAGAGGAAACCGGAGCGTCTTTCGAAGAAAATGCCGTACTTAAAGCAGAACGGTATGCCCAGTTAAGCGGTCTGATTACCATGGCCGACGATTCCGGGCTTGAGGTCGATGCGCTGAACGGCGAACCGGGCGTGCGCTCGGCGCGATACGCCGGAGAAGACGCCTCGGACGCGGAACGCATCGACTTCCTGCTGAACAAGCTGGCCGGCATTCCTTGGGATAAGCGCAACGCTCAGTTCAGATGCGTCATCGCTATAGCTCGACCCGACGGCAAAGTGCAAACCTGCCAGGGGCAATGTCGCGGCGTACTAACCTTTGCGCCTCTGGGTGATAAAGGCTTCGGATACGACCCCATATTCTACCTGCCTGAACTGCACAGGACCATGGCTGAGCTCCCGATGAGCCGGAAGAACGCCGTAAGCCACAGGGGGAAAGCCGCCGATGAAGCGCGTAAAATCTTAAGCGACCTTTATAGTATATAATTAAAGTATATGGTAGAAGTATCCGACAGTTTTCATAGACATATAGACTATCTCAGGATATCGGTCACCGACCGGTGCAATCTGAGATGCGTATACTGCATGCCTGCCGAGGGTGTGCAGAGCCTGCCGCACAGCGATGTTCTCCGTTACGAAGAGCTTGCGGCCGTGGCGCGGGCAGCGGCTGCGATAGGGATCAACAAACTCCGGCTGACCGGCGGTGAACCCCTGGTAAGGCTGGGATTGACCGATCTTGTCAAGATGCTCTCTCAGATCGAAGGAATAGATGATATAGCTTTAACAACGAACGGGATTCTCTTAAAACAATACGCATCCGAGTTGAAGGAAGCAGGTTTGAAACGGGTAAACATCAGCCTCGATTCGCTGAATAAAGAGCGCTACCACAGCATTACTCGTACAGGACGGCTAGCCGATGCCATTGAGGGAATTGAGTTCGCAAAAGAAATAGGACTAGACCCTGTAAAGATCAACATGGTGGTCATCAGGGATATCAACGATGACGAGGTTGCCGATTTCGCAAGTCTTTCCATCGAGAAAGGCTGGCATGTCCGCTTTATAGAACCTATGCCATTCGTTGACAACAAGACATTCTCCTTCGTCCCCATTAGCGAAATTATCGAGCGTTTGAAAGTATTTGGCGAGTTGAAACCACATTCTACAAGCAACGGCAACGGACCCGCCAGGTATTTCAAGTTCCCGGGAGCAAAGGGAACAATAGGATTCATAAGTCCGATGAGTGAATGTTTCTGTTCCTCATGTAATCGATTGAGGCTGACGGTGGACGGAATGCTGCGTCCATGCCTCATGAGCGATCGTGAACTGGACTTAAAATCGGTACTGCGTAACGGCGGGACATTTGACGATATCAAACAATGCCTGTTACGCGCTATTGAGGCTAAGCCGGAACGCTACACGTTAGTTAAGGGGCAATATCAAAAGGGAAGGGCTATGTGCCAACTGGGAGGGTAGGATGACAGAACAAACCAGAATGATAGATGTAAGCGATAAACCTGTCACGAATAGGGCCGCCTTAGCCAAGGGACGCGTTGTTATGCAGCCCGCTACGCTCGACATGCTCAGAAACGATAAGCTGCCCAAGGGTGGAGCGCTTACGGTAGCTCAAGTGGCGGGGATTACGGCAGCTAAGAGCACGTCCCAGTTGATTCCCATGTGCCATCCTTTGCTGCTCGATGAAGTCAAGATCGAATTCGAATTCGGCGACGGATGGGTCGATATTACCGCACAGGTGAAGTGTGCCGGTAAGACAGGAGCGGAAATGGAAGCGATGACCGCCGTTTCCGTGGCCGCGCTGACCATCTATGATATGTGCAAAGCGGTCGAGAAAGGCATTCGGATAGAGAATATACGACTGTTGAAGAAGAGCGGAGGCAAAAGCGGGGAAGTTGTACTCGAATAAGTAATCCCTTGGTTAATTTAAGGATTGAGATATTTGTGAAATAAATAACAATAGTCAGTAAAATGTATTGCACCAGGATTTTTGATATGCTATACTTTACGCGGTCTGTATCGATGGTGCGAGGCGGTTTTATCAAATCTTAAGGATAGAAAGATTTCATGAAACAGGAACCAGATACACTGAATAACGGTGAATCACCGACCTCCGGGTCAAAAGATATTAATAGAAAAACAAAACAAAAGAAGGAAAAGTCCGGGCGCTTACTATTAAGCAGAAGGACTTTTCTTGGCGTTTCGGCCGCTGCGACCGCTGCCCTGACAGCCGGTTTCGCCATCAAACGCCCCGAAGCGCAGTTCTTGTCCCCTTCAGACAGCATCTACGAAACTTTCACCGAAGAGTGGATTCCCACTTCATGCCTGAACTGCCCTACCCGTTGCGCGACCATAGTGAAAGTGCAGGAGGGCGAGGATATCAGGGCCGTTAAAATCAACGGCAATCCCCTATCAAAAGTATCGGATGGAAAGACATGCCCGCGCTGTAAAATCGGACTGCAAATATTATATGACCACAATCGCGTCAAAACCCCCTTAAAGCGAACCAATGCACAGAAAGGCAAGGGGATCGACCCGGTCTGGGAGGCAATTACCTGGGGCGAGGCCTTGAACGAGATTTCTTCTAAGCTGAAATCTCTAAGGTCTTCCGGAGCACCTCATAAACTAATATTGTTCGACGGACTAAACAGCAACAGCAATGAAGATTTAATCCGTAGATTTGCCGAAGCGTTCGGCACACCGAATGTCATAACAGGCGACGCACTTGATGACGAAGCGTCAAAGGCCGGCGAATGGATGGCCGACGGCCACTATACGCTCAGCGCATACGATCTTGAGAACACGAATTATATCCTCTCTTTCGGCGCAAGTATCATAGAATCCCAGAAGCCGCTTGCGCGCAACCTACGTATGTGGGGCAAGATGAGGCGCGAGAAGGCTATGCGCACAAAGATCGTGGTTGTAGACCCTCGGTATTCGGTCACTGCGGCCAAGGCCGATACATGGATACCGATAAAGCCAGGCACGGACGCTGCCCTGGCGATGGCCATAGCAAATGTCATTATCAGTGAAGGCTTATACGATTCGAATTTCGTGAGCAACTGGACAAGCGGTTTTGAGGAATACAAGAATCTGGCCCTCAGCCAGTATAGTCCTGAGTCGGTTGCATCCATTACCGGCATTGATGCCGATGTCATCCGTCAGATAGCAAGAGAGTTCGCCGGGTCCAAACCCGCAATCGCGTGGCGCGGAAGGGGAGCCACCTGCTGGCCCAACGGCTCCTACACAAGCTACGCTATATTCTGTCTGAACGCCCTGGTCGGCAGCATCGACGTACCCGGCGGAGTTATATATCAGGAGTATCCTTCATATACGGATATGCCCGCGATTATTAAGGATTCGATAGCGGAGACCGGGAATTCTCAAGATACTATTGATCTCAGGGGCAAACAGAACTTCATTGCCGCCAAGATGGTAACGAACCAAGTAGCGGATTCGATATTAGGCGATAATCCTTATGCCGTCGAAATGGCTATAGGCTTCAACAGCAACTTCAATATGTTCGCACCCGGCACCGGACGCTGGAACCAAGCGATGGCAAAGTTGCCTTTCTATGTCCATATTGCACCTTCTCTAACTGAGATGTCGGAATTCGCCGATATCGTGCTGCCGGCGTGCACGCTGCTGGAGGATTGGGCTTACGAGCACTGCCCGCCCGGCTCCGGCTTCACCGAGGTTAAGATAAAGCAACCCGTGATAGAAAAAATGGAAGAGTCCGTGGCTCTTGGCGATATCATTTTCAACCTGGCCGGACAGGTTGGCGATAGCGTAGCCGAATCATTTGTGAATATAGGCGACAACGCGGAAGGATTCGTTAGATACCGCACGGAGAACTTAATATCATGGAACGAGTTCCGCAATAAAGGCGTCTGGGTTGGACCCGATTACGAGTTTAATAAATACGATGCGATTTTCGCAACTCCGTCCAAGAAATTCGAGTTCTATTCGGGCAACCTGAAGGCACTGCTTGAATCATCGGGGTCAAGCACTATCGACAACATAGCCTGCCTGCCTCACTACACCGAACCGGAATTCGAGGGTAATGCAGGTTCGTATCCTCTTAACCTGGTAACATACCAGCCCGTTTTAAGTATTGAAAATGGTAGTCAGAACTATCCATGGGCTCAGGAGTTGTACCTGGTAATGCACGGCTACGGCTGGAAGAATTTTGTGGAGATCAATAAAGAGGCCGCCGACGAACTTAAGATCAAAGACGGCGATGAAGTGTGGGTGGAATCGCCGGTGGATAAGATCAAGACCAAGGCCCGGGTGTTCCACGGAATACATCCCGAAGTGGTAGCAATAGCCCGGGGGCAGGGTCACTACTATGATGGTGAGTGGTCCAATGAAATAGGCGTTAATCCAAATGACATCACCAGTGTCCATTACGATAATATAAGCGGACAATCAGCTTTCTTTAATACAAGAGTGAAAGTATATAAGGCGTGAGGCGCTAAATGGCAAGATGGGGAATGATAATAGACCTGGATAAGTGCACCGGCTGCCAGGAATGCACAATAGCCTGTAAGGAAGAAAATAATGTGCCGCATGGTTCGCTTGAGGAGCAGATTCATAGGCAGGATCCATATTGGCACAAAGTAATCGCAGCCAGTGAAGGCGAATATCCTACAGCAAAGGTCGAAATGGTTCCGATGCCCTGCATGCACTGCGACAATCCTGCCTGCGTAATGGTATGTCCCTGTAAAGCAACCTATCGTCGAAACGACGGAATCGTCATGCAGAATTTCCGAAGATGCATTGGATGCAAATACTGCATGGTTGCCTGCCCGTACGGCGCCAGGGCTTACAATTATAAAGAGCAAGAGGATGTACAGTATAATCGGATTGATCCGCCTTTAAGAAGGGATTTAATAGGAAACTGGCCTTTTCCTCACAGGGCACACGGAATGGTTGAGAAATGCACTTTCTGTTTCCATCGAATTGAAAAAGCATTGATGGATGGACAAGAGATTGGTACCGAGGTTGTACCTGCATGTGTTGAGGCGTGTCCGGCCCATGCCAGGACATTCGGTGATTTAGACAATCCCGACAGCGAAGTATCGAAATTACTATCAAACAGAACTTCAATAATACTTCGAGAGGCTATGGGCACTCAGCCCAAAGTACATTATTTAACTAAGTAAGGTGAATCTGTGGAACTGAATTTTGTATCCGTAGAAGGTCATTCCAAGAACTATAAGATCGCTGTAGGCGTTCTCGCCGGATTATTCCTGTTAGGCCTGATCTGTTACGGCATTTCATACTATAAAGGCCATTATCTATTCGGCAGCAGCAATGTAATTCCATGGGGTTTTCCCATAGTGCTCACCATCTATTTCATTGGACTAAGCGCCGGTTCATTGATACTCTCGACCCTTGTATATGTATTCGGACAGGAGAAATACAAGCCTATCGGCAGAATGGCCGTTCTGCTGGCAATCGTATTGATATTCGGCGCATTGATCGGCATCGCGATAGACCTGGGCAGGCCGGAGAACTTCTGGCGCCTGTTCATGTTCTTCTACTGGAACAACATGACATCCATGTTCGCTATCAACGGCATTTTGTACAGCGGCTATTTCATAATCAGCATTGCATACCTGGGTATCATCCTTTCAGGCAACAAGGCATGGATGAAGAGATGGGGCATTCTCGCTATAGGATGGGCTGCCTTGGTGCATATGGGGACAGGAGCCATCTTTGGTTTTATGGCCGCCCGGGAAGCCTGGTTCACTCCAATAAAGCCATTAGAGTTTCTAACGTGCGCTATCACCTCCGGCTTGGCTCTTCTAATAGTAGTACTTGTACTGACAATGAAATTCACCGGCCGCGATCTACGTAAAGATATGGTTGTATCTTTAAGCCGTTTATTAATTATGTTTATCTGTATATTAGCTCTGCTCATATTCCTGGATAAAATGACTCACTTATATTCACCTGAAAGAGCGGCCGTCATGTTTAGCTTGACCGGTCAATATGCCTGGATATTCTGGGTTCTGCAAATCGGCCTTGTTGTTGTATTACCATTGATAATTCTCTTTAATAAAAAACTCAGGACGGTTAATTGGATATTTATAGCTTCTGTATCCGTAGTCATAGGTATATTCTTTGAGAGATACTTCCTGGTTATTTCACAAGCAGCCTTCCCTCAGCACTACTATCCCGGCCACATAGAGGGAGTATACGGAGCAGTGGGAACTTTTGCCATAACACCCGTGGAAATGGGAATCACTCTTGGTATTTTCACAATGGTAGGTTTATTATTCTTGTTGGGCTTGAAATTCCTAAAAGCCTTACCGGAAAAGACAGCCGAGGAGCTGGCAGCTGAAGCTGCTAAGCTGGCCCCTCCAAAAGCTGAAGAACCATTAAAGACAGAAGCTTCTCCGAAAGCAGCGGAATCTTCGGCAGCGGACGCTCCTCAAAAAACCGAGGAAGCTGCAAAGACGGATGCTCCGTCAGAAAATACACATGCAAATCCTGATGAGAATAAATCATCATAGTATAGGATATTTAATAAGAAAAGGACGTAGAATAAAGTAGGTTGCAGTGTCTGGGTGCGGAGTTATTTTGTGTGAATGTAACGGAGCTCTTGAGAGAAGAATATCTCTACAAGAGTTGAGCCATTTTATTCATGATACTGATCCGAGTCTAGAAGTAATTACAGGCAACAATCTCTGCAAACGCCATGAACTGCGCCTCCTCATGGATAGCGTTAATATCCGTCCTGTAGTAATAGGAGCTTGCGACAAGATACGGAACAAAGCTAACTTCTGGCAAGATGTCGATGTTGACGACAGCAGCCTTTGCTTCACAAAAGTTTTAAATATACTGAGCGAATTATCCTCCGACTTTTCGGATGCCGAAATATCGGATAGGATCAAACTCCTTCTGGCGTCACAGATTTCAAAAGCTTCTACATGCGGTGACATTTCTCAGGAGAACCTAAAGTTATGTTTCTCTCTTTCCAAAACCGAGATCACTCGACGGAATCTGGCAACTTCGCTGTTGCCGCGGTATGAAGTAATACCGGCCATTTTACAAGATGATTGTCTGGGAGATTCATGTAAACTATGCGCGGATATTTGTCCTGCCGGAGCAATAGCGTCTTCCTATAACGCACTACAAATCGATAAATCTTCTTGCACCGGCTGCGGCGCCTGCGTTAATGCATGCCCCAGAGGAGCGATATCTTATCCGGGATATTCCACAGTGGAACTGGAACGGGAAATCGAAGCACTGCTTTCCAATCGCGCTGAGCTTCCATATAGAATAATAGCAATCTTCTGTCAATCGTGCTTTGACAATGACGATACCGATATAAAAAACTGCCCGCCCAGCATATTCACCATTAAAGTGCCTTCCCTGTCAATCGTCTCACCTTTACTGCTGTTAAACGCCTTTAACATGGGTGCCGACGGCATAGCGCTTATTCACGATGAAGAATGCTGCATCAATAAAACGCCTCGGCAATCTTTAGCTAATACTATCAATTTCGTACAGCAATTACTCGACCGCTGGGGAATAGATAAGAACCGTATCAAATGTATAAATAAGGTCGATATTGAGCTGAATGGCAATCTGCGCCAGTTTACCAACTATGTAGTAGCATCAGGACATACACAATTTAAGTCTGCGCCAGGTTCAATGACTTTTGAAGGCATGTACAATCTGGCCGCTATTATCAAGGAGATGGATTCAAAGCTCCGAATTACAAACGAAGACATGTTATCAGGCGAAGACGTGCCTTTCGAAATTGTAACTATCGATTCGGCACGCTGCACTGGCTGTAATGTTTGCGCACAGAACTGTCCTACAGGTGCTATATCAACTCGAACGTCAGGCGATCCGCCTACTTTTAAACTGATCTTTAATCATGATAAATGTATTGCCTGCAACCTTTGCGTGAACAAATGCCCCGAGGAATGCATGAAGGTTAGTAAAGCACTCGATTTCGCCAGGTTAAGCAACGTCGGGGAAACTATATTTGAGAATGAATTCATACATTGTCGCAATTGTAATAAACCTTACGCATCGAAATCGATGGTCGATGCACTGAAACGCAAGTTGGAGGACTCAGGGGTCTCAGACGCTGAATGGACTGAATACTGTCCGTCATGTAGAGTGGTAATTCAACAAAAGAGATGAGTGAAAAAGATGGATACATTTCTTAGAGTAATAGCCGTTTTGATTGAAGTAGGATTATTGGGAATAGTGTTTTATTCAATTTTGGCAGGAGTAAGGTTGATACTTTTTGACCTTGGTATTAAACAGCAGCATAACAAGCTAGTAACGCTCTTTATCGCTGCAGCCGGATGTTTGTTTCTGGTTTTTCTATTCTCACACCTGTTTACTTTCTATCCTGAGATTTAGCATATGCACAGTGAAACTTTACTAATGAGATAATCTGTCGAAGGTCATAAAATTCATGAATGAAGATATGAAGTTGAATCAGGGGGACCGCATTGGGTGATCTTTTCTGGATAAATCAAAGTGTATATATAGAGAATATCTACAAGCCGGTAATTATCGGAACATCGATATGCTTACTTGCTATTGCTGCAGTATTTGTTTTCGGTTTATTCCGTCATTACCAGCTTTTACGTATGGGCGGAAAAGAGAATCGGTTTGACCAGATCCCCACAAGAATAATGCTGGTCTTAAAAGAGATCTTCGCACATATGAAGATTATAAAAGAGCCCTATCCCGGAATAATGCACCTGTTGATATTCTGGGGTACCGCGTTGTTCCTCCTCGGTAAAATTATACGGCCTTTCTCGTACGCCGTTGACCTGAGCAGCCCGCCTCAGGCTGTCTTCCTGTTTGCCTCCCTCATCTCCGAGATCGGCGCCGTAATGATGATAGTCGGCGGTCTTCTGGCCATATACCGCAGATATATCGCAAAACCTTCACGGCTCGATACGAAGCCGGACGATACACTGATATACATCTGGGTTTTCATTATCTTAATCACGGGATTCATGGCCAAGGGCTATCGCATCGCGGCTGGCGGGATAGACCCGACAGATTGGGCGACATGGGCGCCGGTCGGATATCTTTTCTCCAAGATGCTCCCGACTTTTGACACACAATCATTTAACGAAGTATTCGTCTGGCACAGAGCGGTGTTGCATACACTTCCTGCATTTGTATTCCTGGTATATGTCATGGTTAACCGCTCACGATTGCAGCATATCTTGCTGACCCCACTAAACGTGTTCTTCAGTTCACTGGGGCCTAAAGGCGCGCTTGTGCCTGTAGACCTGGAGACAGCCGAAACGTTCGGCGTTAGCAAAATCGAGGGATTCACATGGAAACAACTCATGGACCTCGATGCCTGCACAAGATGCGGCCGCTGCCAGGACAACTGCCCGGCTTACCTAAGCGGCAAAGAGCTCTCTCCAAAACAGGTAATACAAGATTTGAAGAACCACTGGTACGATTCAGGTCCGGATATCTTCGGCATGTTAAGAAATAAGTTTATGGGTAAGGGCAGAGACACCGGCGCCCAGATGATCGGCGATGTGATCAAGCATGATGTCATCTGGGACTGTACCACCTGCAGAGCTTGCCAGGAGGCCTGTCCTGCATATATCGAGCACATCAATAAGATAATCGATATGCGCCGAAACCTCGTGCTTGACCAGGCCGAAATGCCGGAAACGGCTGAGATGGCTCTGCGGTGCATCGAGGAGAGAGGACATACCTGCAAAGGCACCACCGCCTGCAGGACGGATTGGTGCGGCGATATCGAGGGAGGCAAGCTTTTAGCTAACGACTCCGATGTTGAAATCGTATACTTTGTCGGATGCTCCGCCGCTCTTGAGGATAGGAACATGAAGGTCTCCAAGGCCTTCGGGAAAATACTCAGGGCTGCGAACGTCAATTTCGGTATCCTGGGTGAGGAAGAAAGCTGCTGCGGTGATCCCGCGCGTCGTATCGGCAACGAATACCTGTTCCAGATGCAGGCGATGAAAAATATCGAAACCTTTAAAAAATATAATGTCAAGCGAATAGTCGTCACTTGTCCGCATGGCTATAATTGTCTGAAGAATGAATATCCTCAGTTCGGCGGCGAATTTGAAATCATCCACCACTCACAATTTATTGCCGAACTAATCAGCCAGGGCAGGCTCACGCTTAAGAACAACCTGGATAAAGCGATTACTTACCATGACGGCTGTTATTTAGGCCGTCACAATTCCGTCTATGATGATCCGCGCAAGATAATAAATGCGCTGCCTGGTGTACAATTCAAAGAGATGACAAGACACGGCAGCAAGAGCTTCTGCTGCGGCGCCGGCGGCGGCCATATGTGGATGGAGGAAAAGACAGGCGTAAGAATCAGCGAGATGCGTGCCGATCAGGCTCTTGAAACCAACTCGGACACCATCGCCACTGCATGCCCGTTCTGCTTACAGATGTTCGAGGATGCGATAAAAGCAAAGGAAGCATCTGAGAAAATAAAGCCCCTCGATATTGCGGAACTTGTGGCGCTGGCGATAGAGGACGAACCGAAGAAATAATCTACCTTCCAAATACAAACTAAAAAGGCCTTCACGATATGAAGGCCTTTTTCTATCTCTAGATAATCTATCGAACTGATGGATTCTATCTAGAATTCTATCTCTTTTAAGTCAGGTGCCACGATCAGCGGCGCATCAGTTACCGACTGCAATTGTTCCACAGTGATTCCCGGTGCTATTTCCTTTAATATTAGCCCTTTTGAAGTAACTTCCATAACAGCCAGATCTGTAAAGATCATATTAACCCTGCCTTTTGCCGTCAGGGGATAGGTACACTTACTAAGTACTTTGGGCTCTCCGGTAGTCGTTGTATGCTCCATAGCAACCATGAGTTTTTTGGCGTTAGCACAAAGGTCCATTGAACCGCCGATGACGCCTATAGTGAGCCCTCTGGCAGGGTTGTTCCATCCAGCTAAATCGCCTTTTTCTGAAACCTGGAGGGCGCCAACTACAATAGCATCCATATGTCCGCCGCGTATCATAGCAAACGACTCTGCAATATCGAAACAGGCTGATCCCGGCAATATTGTTACCGGTTGAGAACTGGCATTAATTAAATCCTGATCCGCCTCATCGCCTGTGGCAATTGGACCACATTTAATCATACCTATCTCAGCCTGAAGTATTATATCCCTTCCCTCTATCCAGTCACTTATAAGAGTAGGAATACCTATGCCTAGATTGACATACCAGCCATCTTGCAACTCTTTGCTGGCTCTCAGGGCAATCATCTCCCTAGGAATACCTTCTAATTTCTTCATCTTGCTATCAGAGGTCATTATTTTCTCCCTTCTTAACCTATACCGATATGAAATTTCGGACGTTCTACCTGCAATATTCGTTTAATATAGATACCCGGCGTATGTATATCATCAACATCCATATCCCCTGGTTCCACGAGATTCTCGACTTCGGCTATGGTAATCTTAGCCGATGCAGCCATAACGTGGTTAAAATTTCTCGCCGTCCTTCGATATCTGAGGTTACCTTCTTTGTCTCCTTTGAAAGCATGTACGAAAGCGAAATCAGGCTTTAAAGCAAGCTCAAGTATGTATTCCCTGCCGTCAAACATCTTCTTCTCTTTTTTTCCATTATCCGGCATATTAGTGATAGTCCCTTCGACAGCGGTACCGACACCAGTCGGCGTATAGAAACCGGCAATGCCGGCGCCCGCCGCCCTATACTTTTCTGCCAAAGTACCCATGGGAAAAATCTCCACCTCTATCTTCCCCGCTCTGACAGCCTGCTCAAAAGGATTATTTGCGCCTTTACTCGCTGAACGATCGAGCGGATACGAATCTATTACTTTATCCAGCTGCTCATTTTTAACTAGTAGTTCGCATTCTTCCCTCGCTCCAACCAAGGCCCCACAGCCGCAGGCGAGTGTCAAGTGCTTGACCCCTTTTTCTATTATCCCCCTTAGCAGTGCTCTAGGCACGCCCGCGACAAAGAATCCAGGAATTGCTATTATAGCGCCATCTTGGATGTCAGCTATCGCCTCCTGTATTGTTGCGACAGACTTGTCTACCATTGTTTTAAGTTCCCTCCTTGTAAATTTAGACTTGCTTACTTTTAATTCAATCTGTTACAGTCGCAATTTAAATAACACATATTCTAAGAAGCCCCTGCCTTATTTCTGACCCTATCCATGATGGCCGACAAAGCTTTGCCTACGTCTCCCTGAATAAAAACATCAGCCTTATCATCTATATGAGAAGTACCCGTGTTAATTATCATGAGCTTCGCGCCGGACTCAACAGCATAGACCGGCATATACGCGGCAGGATATATCATCAGCGATGACCCGAGCAGCATAAACAGGTCGCAATTCCTTGAAAACCGCTCCGCCTTACTGACCTCCTCCGTCAGGGGAGGCTCTCCGAAAGATACGGTCGCCGCCTTCAACTTCCCGCCACAATCCGTACAAACGGACTCCTCACTTTGTCCTTCCGCCAGCTTCTTTGCGATATCTATAATATGATAACGCTGACCGCAATTAATACACTTAAGCCACCGCAATGAACCGTGTAGCTCAACCAGCTTGTCGTCAGGTATCCCCGTCTTCTGATGCAAGCCGTCTACATTCTGAGTGATAACGCATTCAAGCTTGCCCAGTTTCAGTAATTCTGCTATCGCATAATGAACGGCATTGGGTTGTGAAGTCTCTATCATATGGAACATGGTCCACAACTGCCATCCTCTTTTCCTTGCGGCGGGATCGCCCTGAAATTTAGGGAATGTATCCTCCCCTAGATTAACTGAGGCTTTCACCTGCTGGGTCTGAGTAGAGCTGGCTATACCTGTTCCGGTAAATGCTACAATCTTATTGGAAGCAACAACCAGATTCGCAGCCGCCTCAACCAGCTGTTCCGATATGCCGCCTTTTAGCTGATCACCCATTCTCTATTTCCCGGAAAAATCCCCTACATGAGAGCAGCATCGTTGACTCGGGCTCTATTCCCAACCGTTGTTCTCAGAATCCTCGCTATACCTCTTTCTAGTGCCATACCTTGTTCCAGCGGCAAGTCCCGTCCCCTTTTCACAGCCTCCTTAGCATATCTCACCGCCGCACCGTCTTTTGCTTTTATATCTTTGGCCATGGTTTCAGCAACAGATAAAAGTTCTTCACGGCTCACAACCTTATTAACAAGTCCGATCCTTAAAGCTTCTTCCGAATCGATATATTCACAATCGAGCAGCAACTGCAAAGCTCTCCCTACGCCTATGGTTCTAGGAAGCGTCTGGCTTCCTCCCGCCGCGGGGATCATACCGAGAGCCACTTCAGGCATTCCGAAAACCGCGTCGACAGAAGCTATCCTGATATCGCAAAACAAGGCTATTTCCACACCCGAACCCAGCACATAACCATGTAATGCAGCGATTAAAGGTTGCTTAAGGCTGTCCAATAACCCCCAGACATCTCGTTCCCACCTGACCTGACGGGCTATCACAGGCGAAGGAGCGGTACCGAATTCACTCAGGTCCGCGCCGACACAAAATGCTCTTTCGCCGGCACCGCTAAATATGACCACTTCAACTTCAGGATCATCTCTTATCGCAGAGAGGACCTCATACATCTCGTCCCGCATTTTGATGTTGTACCGATTCAACACCTTGGGACGATTCAGAATCACTCTGGCTATGCCATCGCACTTTTCATATATTATGGTTTCAAATCCAGTCACGAATTTATTTTACCACAATCGTTATCAAAACATTAGAGGTGCTTTTTTTGTGCAGCCATGTGTATCAATATATGACCTGAAGTGGTAGTCAAACACTTCAGTATCACTCACTCGCCTTTAAACGATGGTTTTCTCTTTTCTAAAAATGACCTGATCCCCTCCATCCTGTCACCGGTAGTCTGAATAAGAAAGTACAGGTCGGCCTCCAGTCTCAATCCCTGTACCAAGGTTAAGTCCACTCCTTTATTGACGGCTTCCTTACAAAATCTTAGTGCGACAGGCCCTTTCTCTGCGATCTTCTGTACCAGAACGTCGGATTCCTTTTCAATATCCTTGAAAGGTATCATCTTCTGTATTAAGCCGATACGAAACGCCTCCCCAGCTTCGATTGTCTTCGCAGTAAGAATTAATTCAAGAGCGTTGCCCTGACCTACCAATCGCGGAAGCCGTTGCGTGCCGCCGCCGCATGGAATGGTACCCTCTGAAACATTCGGAAGCCCAAAACGTGACCTGTCGCTGGCGATGCGAATATCACAAGCAAGCGCCAATTCAAGCCCTTCGCCGAAAGCATCCCCATCAATCACGGCAACGGTAACTTTATCGAGGCGGGCCACCGACCCAATAACTTCACTTACGAGTGCACCAAGCTCAGTCGCCGTGCCAAACAGGAACGTTCGCCCGGCATGTCCAAACACAACCACACTTATGGAATCGTCTCGGCTGACAACATCGCAAACATCCAGTAGTTCATTACACACACTCTCATGCAACGAATCGCCGTTTTCAGGCGTATCTAGAATGATATAAGCTGTGCGTCCCTTTTTCTCATATTTTAAAGCTTTGTACTTCATATCAGACCACGAACACTCGCAACTGTAGCGATGATAAACGAGTATCTAGATAGTGTCAAGTAAAAGTAGACACACAGATGATGAGTAAATATAATGTCTGCATGGAGGAAGCTATGGATTTCTTTCGTCCCGCTCGCTGCGCCACATGCTCGCATCACAAGCTGGGGCAATATGATCCTGAAGAGGACTATCAGGAACACTGGTGCGAGATAGAAGAAAACGAGATGACCGGGTGGTATTCAGGCATGCACCTGGATAACTGTGTTTTCGCCGCTATAGGAGTTCCCCCATGCCCGTGCTACGAACGCGCCGAAGGCCTCATAGATGAATCATTTATGAAGCCGACTCCCGGTATCGCATCGTTGCAATCGCAGGACAAACCAAAAGTGCTCATTCCGAGAGAAGAACTGCACTTCGAGGTCAGACGGCTGGCTCAAGAAATAAGTAACGATTATAAAGATAAGAACCCCCTGATCATCGGCGTGCTGAAAGGCTCTTTTATCTTTCTAGCCGATCTCATTCGCCTTATCGATATGCCGGTTGAGGTAGACTTCGTACGCTTGTCTAGCTACGGTTCGGGTAAAGTGAGCTCAGGTAAGGTAAACATAGTACACGGATTAGAGACATCGGTAAAAAACCGCGATGTTATCGTCGTCGATGATATCGTGGATACCGGCCTGTCTATAAGCCACTTCGTGAAATACGTAAAAAGGCGCAAGCCGGCCTCCGTGAAAACATGCGCCCTGCTGGACAAACCGTCGCGCAGAAAGGTCAAAATCGACATAGATTACGTCGGCATAACCGTTCCGGATAAATTCGTCGTAGGTTACGGAATAGACTGCAATGAGGAATACCGGAACCTGTGCGATATATGCGTCGTGGAGGATTAGATGAAGCTGGATAAACTGATTGCCGTAGCCCGCGGCATCGCCCCGGCCGATCTGATACTGGCGAATGCCAGGATAGTGAACACCTTCAGCGGTGAAATCGAAAAGGGGAACATCGCGATATATAAAGATAGGATCGCGGGCGTCGGCGACTACAAGGACGCGAAACAAGTTATCGACCTCAAAGGCAAATATATCTCGCCGGGACTCATCAACGGGCACATACACACGGAAAGCTCGATGCTGCATATAGCCCGCTACGCCGAAGCCGTAGTGCCGCGCGGCGTCACCGGTATCGTCACCGACCTGCATGAAATAGCGAATGTCAAAGGCATCGCGGGCATAAAATACGTTTTGAGCTATGCCGGGTCATTGCCTCTCGACATTTATTTCATGGCCCCGTCATGTGTACCGGCAACACACCTGGAAACCGCCGGAGCCTCTCTAGCTCCGGACGATATCGAAGAAATACTTTCATGGGACGAAACTACAGGCCTGGGCGAGATGATGAACTTCCTGGGCGTTCTTTTCGCCGACGGCCAGGTCCTGGCCAAAATCAGCGCGTCTCAGAGCAAAGTTATTGACGGCCACGCCCCCGGATTAGGTGGCAAAGATCTTAACGCCTACATCGCCACCGGTATGAGCTCCGATCACGAATCGACAAAATTCGCAGAGGCTCAGGAGAAACTGCGCAAAGGCATGTACGTGATGATACGTGAGGGCTCATCCGAGAAGAACCTTGAGGAACTGCTGCCGCTGGTCACAGATAAAACCTATAAGCGCTGCATCTTCGTCGTGGACGACCGTTCCTGCTACGACCTGATGAAAGACGGCGACATCGATGCGGTGGTGCGAAAAGCGATAAAGCTGGGCCTGGACCCTGTACGCGCGATACAGATGGCCACGATTAATACTGCCGAGCGATTTGCGATAAAAAACGTCGGCGCCATCGCCCCGGGATATATGGCGAACATTGCAGTACTGAGCGACCTGCGCAGGTTTAAAACTGAGATGGTATTCCGCCACGGCAAGCTAGTAGCTCGCGCTGGCAAACCTCTATTCGCATCTTCGATACGTGAAAACAAACAGATGACTCATACCATGAAAGTGAAGCCCTTTAAGCTCGAGAGACTTAAGATTAAAGCTGCCAAATGGCATCACCCCGTAATAGAGATAGTCCCGAATCAGATAATAACTAGAAGCGTTAATGAAAAAGCCAAGATAATCGACGGCGCAGTCGTAGCTGACACGAAACGCGACATCTTAAAGCTCGTCGTAGTCGAACGCCACAAAGCTACCGGCAACATCGGCCTGGGGCTGGTGAAAGGGCTCGGTCTGAAACGCGGCGCGCTGACCTCATCTATCGCTCACGACTCACATAACATCGTCGCCGCGGGAACGAACGATAAAGATATTTATATCGCGATAAAAAAGGTCGAGGCGTTGGGTGGAGGTCTTGTCGTAGCATGCGACGGTAAAATCATCAAAGCGCTGCCCCTGCCCATAGCCGGACTGCTCTCGGATCAGCCGCTCGACAAGGTGGTCAAGAAGCTGGAGGAGGTAGAGAAGGCTGCCGCTAAACTGGGCTCGAAGCTATCCGCTCCTTTCGCGACGCTATCCTTTCTCGCCCTGCCTGTAATCCCTGAACTGCGTCTCACCGATAAAGGACTGGTAGACGTGCTGCAATTCAAGATACTGGAATAACCGACGAAAGCATGAAGCATGAGAAATACAACTGAGATCAAAGCTGTCGATTGGGTTTCCGGCAAAGTCCGTCTAATCGACCAGACAAAGTTGCCTCAAGAAGAAGTATATCTGGAACTTTCCGACTACAAGGATGTGGCTGAAGCCATAAAGATGCTGCGGGTGCGGGGAGCACCGGCCATCGGCATCGCGGCGGCATACGGGCTGGCGCTGGGCGCAAACGGAATAAGGGACAAATCTAAAAAGTTATTCCTCACAAAGCTTCGCGTGATATCCGAGGAATTAGCCGCTACCCGACCGACGGCGGTGAACCTGTTCTGGGCTTTAAAACGAATGAACCGCGTAGCTGAGAAAGCCAAATCAGTCGACGAGATTAAGAGCGCTCTCTTGGCCGAAGCGAAAAAGATCGATAAAGAAGACGAGGAGATGGAAAAGACGCTGAGCCGTCACGGTTCCTCCCTCATAAAGGACGGCTATACGATAATGACTCATTGCAATACGGGAGCGCTGGCCGCCGGCTACGGCACCGCGCTGGGCGTGATCAAAGCGGCATGGGAAAGCGGCAAAAAGATTCATGTCTTCGCCGGTGAGACCCGTCCCCTGCTGCAGGGATCGAGGTTGACCGCATGGGAACTCAAACGATACCGCATACCGTTCACACTGATCACCGATACCATGACAGGATATTTCCTGTCGCAAGGGAAAATCGATTGTGTGATAGTGGGAGCCGATAGAATTGTGGCCAACGGCGACGTCGCAAATAAGATTGGTACCTATAACCTGGCGGTGCTGGCCATGGAGAACGGCGTACCCTTCTATGTGGCGGCGCCTACAAGCACAGTCGATACTACCATCGGCTCAGGCTCCGACATACCCATCGAGCAAAGAAATCCCGAGGAAGTTACGCATATACGCGGCATCCCCATTGCGCCGGAGGGCGTGCGCGCGGCTAACCCCGCCTTCGATGTTACCCCTCACAGATATATATCTGCTATAATTACAGAGCGTGGGATATTACGAGAGCCGTATAAAAACAGTCTGCTTCGATTAAAATAGTATCCCTCTAACGATTCGATTGCTTCCACAGAAACAGGAGAAGACAAAACGTGCCAAAGGCTAATATAGGTGTTATCGGCGGCACCGGATTATATGAGATGGAGGGGCTGACCGATATTAGAGAAGTGAAGCCGAAGACGCCGTTCGGAGAACCGAGCGATTCCATAATAATTGGAACGCTCGACGGAATAGATGTGGCTTTCCTGCCGAGACACGGCAGGGGCCACTTCGTCAGCCCGACTGAGATACCGGCCAGGGCTAACATCTATGCGCTGAAGTCACTTGGAGTGGAATGGATAATCTCGGTAAGCGCAGTCGGCAGCCTGAAGGAGAGCATCCACCCCCTCGACCTCGTGATCCCCGACCAGCTTATCGACCGCACCAGCAACAGGGTCAGCTCGTTCTTCACGGGAGGCATCGTCGCGCACGTGGGGTTCGCCAGGCCGTTCTGCCCTATACTCAGCGACATTCTGTATAAAGCGGCGCTAGAAGAAAGGGCAAAGGTCCATCCCGAGGGAACATATGTCATAATGGAGGGGCCGCTTTTTTCCACTAAGGCCGAGTCCAACCTCTACCGCTCATGGGGCGCCAGCATCATCGGCATGACCGCACTGCCCGAGGCCAAGCTGGCCCGCGAGGCAGAGATATGTTACGCCACTGTGGGATGCGTCACAGATTACGACGTATGGCACGAGACCGAGGAAGAAGTCACCGTCGATATAGCTATATCCAATCTCAAACTCACATCCGATATATCAAAACGCATCATCAGAAAAGCGGTGAGATGCATCCCGGATAAACGGGATTGTCAGTGCGCCAGCGCGTTAAAAAACGCCATACTGACCGACCCGGCGCTTATACCTTCCGCAACAAAGAAAGACCTATCGCTGCTGATAAGGAAGTATATTCAGTAAAGTGAACACATTATCCCGCACCGGCTTTCATTTAAGCGGCCTGCCGACTGCTATAGGCAGCATGCCTCACAAAGAACCTGCAAAGGCTTGCTCGCTCATTGCAAAATACCTGTCGGAGATCCCATTCTGGCCTCAATTGCCGAAACGCTCTTTCCTTGAGAACATGTATGCCCAATACAGTGATGGATTCCCGGGACTCGTTCTGGAACAGGACAGAATTTATGTAAACTTATCACAAGGTATAGACGAGCCACTGGAAAAGCTGTACACGGCTTATATTGAAAACAAGCTAGAAGATTTCGGCATAAGCAAGGAATACGCCGCGGGGCTGCACGAATTCCTGAATCACAGGCTGTCGAACCCTGTTGCCGTCAAAGGCCAGATAACTGGTCCGTTTACATGGGGCATGACCGTCACCGACGAGAACCGCCGCCCTATCCTGTACGATGAGACCGCCGCCGACGCAGTAGTCAAGCATCTCAACTTGAAGGCCCGCTGGCAGGAATCCAGGCTTCGAGAACTCTCCGATAATACGATTATTTTCTTCGACGAACCCTATATGTCCGCGGCCGGCTCTGCATTTGTCTCTATTCCGCGGGAACGTATTACCGAACTGATAGAAGGGACTTTCGAAAACGTTCAAAGCCTGAAAGGTGTTCATTGCTGCGGCAATACTGACTGGTCTATCCTGCTTAATACATCCGTAGACATCATCAACTTCGACGCTTACAGCTACGGAAATACGATCGCCCTTTATCCGGAAGTAAAGGACTTCATGGAGCGCGGAGGCGTTATCGCCTGGGGCATAGTGCCGCGCGAAGATAAGTTCCTTCAGAACGAAGCTGTAAAAAACCTGCTGGACAGATTAACCGGCTGCATGGCCGGACTTGAGCGCAAAGGAGTGAGCAGGGACAAGCTGCTGAAACAAAGTCTTCTCACGCCTGCATGCGGTTTGGAACCAGCCTCGGAAGAAGGCGCGGAGCGGGCTCTTGAACTCCTCGCCGACCTTTCGCTGGCCTTCAGGAATAAATACATCAAGTGATAGGAATTCGAAATGGAATGTAACATCAAAGCAAATATGGAGAAATGCACCTGCACATACGAGCCGTGCTCCCGCAAGGGGAAGTGCTGCGAGTGCATTACTTACCACAGGAAGATGGGTGAATTGCCGGGATGTCTTTTCCCTCCTGAGGTCGAACGAACGTACGATCGCTCCATAGAGAGATTCATCAAGTGTTACAACAAAAAAGCATGACTTCAGACACAACCGATCGGCATGGAGAAAGTCTGGAATAGGCCCGCATGAAAATCGACCTGCACATCCATACCAAGACCGGTTCCGACGGCAACCTGCCCATCGATGAAGTCTTCCGAGAGGCGAAGCGCCGGAACATTAATTTCATGTCCGTCACCGATCACGACAATATCGATTGTCAGAACGAAGCGTTCAAGATAGCGTCCGACCTCGGAATCTGCTACATATCAGGAGTGGAATTGAACGTGACGTTCACATACAAGAACAAGCCTTATTCTCTGGATTTCCTGGGATATGACTACGACCCGGATAATGCCGCGCTCAAGGAGAAACTGCAATCATTAAGAGAGCATCGCGAGAAAAGGGCGCAGCAAATACTGCAAAAGCTGAATGAAGCATTCGACGCGGAAGGTATCGACAGGTTCACTGAGGATGATATCGCCAATATCAGCGATAGCGTCAACGGCTCTTTCGGACGGCCGCATATCGCTAACTATCTGGTTAAAAAAGGGGTAGTCAGAGATAAGCAGCAGGCCTTCGATAAGTATCTCGTAAGACTCGACGTCCCGAAGTACCCTCTATCACTTGAAGAGGCGTCGCATCTGATCAGGGACGCGGGCGGCGTGCTGGTACACGCACATCCAGCCGATGATAAAGGAACGTCCCTGTGGGAGATAACCACAAACCTGAATGCGCAGACCAACATAATTTCGCAATACATGCTGGAGTACATAGACGGCGTGGAATGCTGGTATCCCAGGAGCAATAAAACTATAGCAGCGCATTACACTGGCTTCGCCAGGCGCAATGGGCTTATAATGACTGGTGGCAGCGATTGCCACCAGAAACCGATAATCCTCGGCACCGTTAATGTGCCGGGCTGGGTCGCGGACCAGTTCAAACTAAATTAGGAAGGAATATTTATAATGGGCAAAATCAAGGCTGATGTTAAAAATATGTCACTCGCAGCGGCGGGAGCGATACGCATCGAGTGGGCGGAACGGGATATGCCCGTGCTGCGCCTGATACGCAAACGTTTCGCCAAAGAGAAACCGCTGAAGGGCATACGCATCGCGGCATGCCTTCATGTGACCACGGAGACGGCGAACCTGGCGCTTACGCTGAAAGAAGGAGGCGCTGACGTCGCAGTGTGCGCCTCAAATCCTCTTTCGACTCAAGATGAAACGGCCGCCGCCATCGTGAATGAGTTCGGCATACCGGTCTACGCGATAAAAGGCGAGGATAATAAGACATACTACAAACACATCAACGCCGTGCTGGATACGAAGCCGAATATCACGATGGACGATGGAGCCGATCTGGTGTCGACAATCCATAAAGAGCGCAAAGACCTGATCAAGAACATCATAGGCGGCACGGAAGAGACGACCACCGGCTGTATTCGATTGAACAGCATGGCTACGGGGAAAAAGCTCAAATACCCAATAATCGCGGTCAACGAAGCCGACACCAAGCATTTGTTCGACAATCGATACGGCACCGGGCAAAGCACAATCGATGGCATCACCCGTGCCACTAACATCCTCTGGGCCGGCAAGAACGTAGTAGTATGCGGCTACGGCTGGTGCGGCCGCGGCGTCGCCATGCGGGCGCGCGGCATGGGCAGCCATATCATCGTTACCGAGATCGACCCGATCCGCGCGCTGGAAGCATGCATGGACGGTTACGCTGTCATGACCATTGCCGAAGCGGCAAAAGTAGGAGATGTTTTTATTACGCTAACTGGAGATACAAGTGTTCTCGATAAGTCGCATTTCACTAAAATGAAAGACGGCGCAATCGTAGCCAACAGCGGGCATTTCAACGTTGAGATAAACATCCTTGCGCTGGAAAAGCTTTCCATGGCAAAACGCAGCCTACGGCCGGGCATCGACGAATACTCGCTTAAAAACGGGAGGAAGATATACCTGCTCGGGGAAGGTCGTCTGATAAACCTGGCAGCGGCCGAGGGTCATCCCGCCAGCGTTATGGATATGAGCTTCGCCAATCAGGCGCTTTGCGCGGAATACCTAGTTAAAGAAGGGATCGATAAGCCCGGCGTTTACAATGTGCCGACGGCGATCGATAAGGAAGTTGGCAGGCTGAAGCTGGCCTCGATGGGCATTACTATTGACACGTTGACGGACGAACAGCGAAAATATCTTGAGAGCTGGGAATCAGGCACTTAATCTGGAAAGGAAATTAAATGAGTACATTTATGACATCGTCGTCCTTGTTTCTGACCTCGGAATCGGTTACGGAGGGTCATCCCGATAAGCTGTGCGACCAAATATCCGATGCCGTTCTCGATGCGATTATGGAAAAAGACCCGTTCGGAAGGGTGGCCTGTGAGGTTGCCACGACGACCGGTTTAGTCATAGTCATGGGTGAGATAACAACCAAATGCTACATCGATGTACCGCAGATAGTAAGGGCGGTTGTGCGTGACATAGGTTATATTAAACCTGAATACGGTTTCGACTACCAGTCCGTGGGCGTGATGGTCTCTATTAAAGAACAATCCCCCGACATTGATCAGGGCGTGAGTAAGTCCCTGGAAGCCAAGGAAAGCTCCGGCGTCAGCCATTTAGATGAAATCGGAGCTGGAGACCAGGGAATGATGGTCGGTTTCGCCTGTAATGAAACACCGGAGCTGATGCCGCTTACTATTTCGCTGTCTCACAGACTGTGCCAGCGGCTGGCCCAGGTCAGGAAGGATAAAATATTAAAATACCTCCGTCCCGACGGCAAGTCCCAGGTCACCATAGAATACATCAACGGCAAGCCAAAACGCATTGTCAACGTAGTGATCGGCGCCCAGCATGACGACAATGTGACACACGACCAGATTGAAAAAGACATCATAAAACATGTCATTTCGGAAGTGATTCCATCTAAGCTGCTTAACTCTGAGACGCAATACTACGTGAACGGAACCGGACGGTTTGTTATAGGCGGACCGGTATCGGACACCGGCGTCACCGGCCGCAAGATAATCGTCGATACGTATGGAGGAATCGCTCGTCACGGCGGCGGCGCATTTTCAGGCAAGGACTGTACCAAGGTAGACCGCTCGTCATCATACATGGCGCGTTATATCGCCAAGAACCTTGTAGCCGCAGGACTGGCGGATCGATTGGAGATACAGGTGGCATATGTCATCGGCAAGGCGCACCCGCTGTCCGTTTCCATAGAGACCTTCGGCACAAATAAAGTATCGGATGATGTCATAGTAAAGCTTGTGAATAAGCACTTCGACCTGCGTCCCGGCGCCATCATAGACTACATGCAGTTGCGACGTCCTATTTATCGCCAGACGGCAGCCTACGGACACTTCGGACGTCCCGACCTGGACCTTCCGTGGGAGAAAACCGACAAGGCCGAGATACTCAGGAAAGAAGCCGGGCTTAAAAGCAAGTGATGCTACAGGCTATCCCGGATAGAGCGTAAAAGAAAGCGAATAAATTGAAAGCAGTCATTCTAGTAGGCGGAGAAGGAACACGGCTCCGCCCGTTGACATACGGCACGCCAAAGCCTATGGTTCCCATCCTGAACCGCCCTTTCCTGGAACACATGCTCAGGTATATGAAAAGCCACCGCATCGATGATGTGGTGCTGGCCATGTGCTATCTCCCGGACCATATCAGAGATTACTTCGGCGACGGCTCTGATTTCGGAGTGAAGCTGACTTACGTTGTAGAGAGCTTCCCCCTCGGCACCGCAGGAGCAGTCAGGAACGTAGCGGATCATCTGGACGAAACTTTCTTCGTTTTCAACGGCGATGTATTCACCGATATGAACCTGACCGAAATGCTTGAGACACACCGTAAGCAGTCATCGAAGGTGACCATAGCTTTAACGCCGGTCGACGACCCCAGTATGTACGGCGTCGTCGAGACCGATGCCGACGGCCGCGTGAAACGATTCGTCGAGAAGCCCAAGCGTGAAGAGGCAACCACAAACATGATCAATGCAGGAACATATATCCTTGAGCCCGACATGCTGGATTATATTCCCACCAATCAATTCTACATGTTCGAGCACGGCCTCTTCCCTCTGCTTCTGGAGCGCGGCGATCCCTTCTTCAGCTTCTCTTCTCATGACTACTGGATCGATATCGGAACGCCCGAGAAATACATGAAGGTAAACGGCGACCTTCTGACGGGCGAAATCTCAACAGATATTCCGGGCCGCATTTATAACAGAAACATATGGGCCGAAGAAGGACACAAGATACACCCCAGGGCCAGGATCGACGGGCCGGTTGTAATCGGGCGTGATTGCTTCATAGAGGCGCAGGCTCACATTATAGGACCGACCGTAATCGGGCCTCATTGCTATATAAGCGCCGACAGCCTTGTTGAAAAGTCAATTGTGTGGCATAATGTCGCAATCGGCAAAGGAACAACTCTGCGGCAATGCATTGTCGCCGACTCGGTTAACATCGATGAAGATTGTTATATCGACTCCGGGTGCATCATAGGCACCAAAGCTACGATAGAGAAGAATTCAAGGCTGGCGCCGGATACAAAAATCATGCCGGATGAAAAGGTTTCCGCTTCTCAAGGCGCTGGCTCTTAGTCGATAACGGAGCATTTACCGCAACGGAGGTGCCATTTGGCTTCGAAGATCAAATTCGGCACGGACGGATGGCGTGCAATCATCGCCGAGGATTTCACCTTCGACAACGTTCGAATCTGTGCCCAATCCGCGGCCGGTTACATGAAGTCGGCTGGCCTTGCCAAGAAAGGCATGGTCATAGGCTATGACACCCGATTCGCCTCGGAGCGCTTCGCCGCAGCAGCAGCCGAGGTTGTGGCCGCCAACGGCATCAAGGTTTATCTATGCGATAGCGCCGCACCTACACCGGTTATCAGCTATTCGATCCTGGATTTTAAAGCCGGCGGCGGTATCATCATAACCGCCAGCCACAATCCCGGACAGTGGAACGGCTTCAAATTCAAGCAGGGCGACGCTCGCAGCGCCTCCCCAGAAGTAATAACAGAACTGGAAAAGGGAATATCCCGTTTACAGTCCGGCGCAGCAGGGATCAAACAAATCAGCCTAGACGACGCGATTGAAAAAGGTACCGTCGTAAAATTCGACCCGGCGCCTGCCTATATAAAGCATCTCGGTGATATGGTAGATATAGAGAAGATCAGGCGCAACGGTATAAACATCGCCGTCGACTCCATGTATGGCGCGGGTGCGGGATATTTCCGTAATATACTCGGCGGCGGAAAGACGAAGATTACGGAGATTCACAAGAAGCGCAACCCCCTCTTCCCCGGCCTCCAGCCGGAACCGATAGCGCACAACCTTACGGAGTTATCGACGAAGATAAAACAAATCCGAGCCGACGTCGGATTTGCCACCGATGGAGACGCCGACCGCATAGGGATCATGGACGAGAAAGGCGAATTTATCACAACGCTTCAGACATACGCACTGATCGCCCTATACCTTCTCGAAGTGCAGGGACAGCGCGGCCCGATAATCAAAACGATAACTACTACGAATATGCTGTTCCGCCTGGGCGAGATATTCAAGGTGCCCGTTTATGAAACTCCTGTAGGATTTAAATATGTAGCGCCGCTAATGCTGGAAAAAGATGCCTTGATGGGCGGCGAGGAAAGCGGAGGATACGGATATCGCGGCCATATGCCGGAACGAGATGGAATTCTATCAGCTCTATTCTTCCTTGACCTTATGATAAAGCTGAAGAAGAGCCCGTCTCAACTCATCAAATATCTCTACAGCAAGGTAGGCCCTCACTATTTCGATCGTCTCGATGTTGATTTCCCGCAAGAGGAAAGGGAAGCCATTATGAAACGTCTAACCGATAGCAGGCCCTCCAGCATTGCCGGGACGGCCGTGCGCGAGGTCGAAACGAGAGACGGATTCCGCTTTTTGATGAAGGACGGCAGCTGGCTTCTAATACGCTTCTCCGGCACCGAACCTATCATGCGCATATATTCGGAGAGCGATAGCATGAAAAAGGTAAAGACATTCCTTGGCGAAGGTAAAAAATTGGCAGGTGTAAAATGACAGTAAATTTAGATGATCAGCAGCTATATGAAAAGCTCGACACCACGAACCTTCATGAGCGCATACAAAATCTGCCTAAACAGTGCCGGCAGGCGTGGCAGAGCGCCTTAACATTGCCTTTGCCCGAAGACTTCAATAGTATCGACAAGATCGTAGTTCTGGGTATGGGAGGTTCCGCAATAGGCGGCGACTTGTTGCGGTCGATGGTAAGCCTTCAAAGCAATATCGATGTCATAGTGCAGAGGGACTACGACCTGCCGAAATCGGTGAATGAAAAAACACTTGTCATAGCCTCCAGCTACTCAGGAAATACCGAGGAGACCCTATCAGCTTTCAGCCAGGCGCTGGAAACACCTTGTAAAAAGTTCGTTATAACCACAGGCGGCAAGATCAGTGAACTGGCGGCACGAAACGGCGTACCGCTTCTATCCTTTGGATTCAGCTCTGAGCCGAGAGCGGCGCTGGGATGCAGCTTATTCTCACTTCTGGCGTTCATGCGCAAACTAGGCATCATCCCGGACGAGCTACTGAAAATCGATGAATCACTGGACGCACTGAATAAATTATCGACGCAGCTAAGTAAAGACATCCCGATGGAAAGCAACCCCGCCAAGCAATTGGCGGCGAAGCTATTCGACCGTCTCGTAATTGTTTACGGTGCCGGTATATTAACAAGCGTAGCTTACAGATGGAAAACGCAAATCAACGAAAACAGCAAGGCCTGGGCCTTCTCCGAAACACTACCCGAGCTTAACCACAACGCCGTCGTAGGTTACCAGTTTCCCGCTGGTATGGCCGATAAACTGTTCGTAGTTATGCTGCGATCCGAAGACTTGCATCCGCGCACACTCAAGCGTTACGAAATCACAAGCGATATCCTAGCCAAAGCGCATGTTCCTCACGAGGTCATCGATACCAGCGGTAAGACTCCCCTATGCCGCATGATGAACTCTATCCTGATGGGAGACTTTGTAAGCTACTACTTGGCAATTTTATATAAAATCAACCCCTCGCCGGTGGAGATCATCGATTATCTAAAGAAAGCGCTCTCTTCATAACAGCCGCCCAGGATACAAAATAAGACCGCATGCATTTAACAATCATCGCATGCGGTCTTTTATATTGCCGCTTAAGTTCGAATAAAGACTAACGCTTGGTGTACTGTTTCGCTTTTCGAGCCTTGACAAGGCCATACTTTTTTCGCTCTTTAACACGAGCGTCGCGCGTGAGAAGCCCCTTACTTTTAAGCAGTTTCTTCTGACTATCGTCAACCTCTACCAATGCCCGGGCTATGCCGTGCCTGACAGCAACCGCCTGTCCCGCACAACCTCCACCCTTAACCTTAACAGTGATGCTGTATTTTTCGAGACTGTCCGTTGCAACCAACGGCTCTAATACCGTGTTTCTGTGTCTCTCAATCGGAAACATCTCCTCAAGAGGCTTGCCATTAACTATAACGGCACCACCACCCGAATTGATGCGCACCTGCGCTACAGCAGACTTTCTTCTACCTGTTGCGTGTAGATAACCTCTCTCGCCCAATTATTCCCCCTTGTCGGATTTCCCTATTTGAGCCTGATGCGGATGCTCATCCCCCGCATATACTTTAAGCCTGCTCATTATCTGACGCCCAAGCCTGTTGCGGGGGATCATGCCTTTAACCGCGGATGTGATTATTTTTTCCGGATTTTTCTTCAGCATATCTGAATAACTTACGGTTCTCAGCCCGCCGGGATAGTTAGAATGACTGTAATACATCTTCTGCTTATCTTTATTCCCGGTCACCTTAATCTTGGCAGCATTTATTACGACTACATAGTCTCCCACATTGATATGGTTTGAGAAAGTCGGTTTATCCTTACCCATCAATATTACTGCCACTTCGGATGCAAGACGCCCTAAAGTCTTATCAGATGCATCAATAACATGCCACTGCCGATCAATTTCGCCTGCTTTAATACTATAAGTCTTCATATTTCATCACCAGGATAATTCACTTTCATCAAAAATAAACCATGTGGCGGCACTGCCGGCCCTGCCGTTGCAGGCTTTCCGGATTCGAATATTTTACGGAAAGCCGCTATATCGCTAACTTTTAAACCAACCTTTAACAGAGACCCCACCGTCATCCTCATCTGATGAGGAAGAAACGCACTGGCTTCTACGACGCAACTGACCATCGATCCTTCTCTGTACGTGCCAGCACGATAAACCGTACGGGTTGTATTTATGCGTCCTTCTAAAGCGCTTGCAAACGGTGCGAAGTCATGTGTACCTTCCAATATCTTACATGCTTCGTCCATGATGCTAATTTCAAGAGGCCGCCGCACCAGCAATGCATCACGCCGCCTTAGAGGAGACCGAGTCGACTCATTCCAGATATAGTAACAATACTCCCGGCTCAGCGCTCCCCTCCTCGGATCGAAATCGTCTCTGACTTTATGGGCCTCCTTAACAGCAATGTCTTCCGGTAAATAAAAGTTTAACGCTTTAGTAATATTATCAAGTTTAAGGCGCGAATTGGTTTCGAATACGGCCACCTGACCTTTTGCATGAACACCCTGATCGGTGCGTCCGGCGAACACCGTTCGAACATATTCTCCCGAAACCTTAGCTATAGCTTCTTCCAATTCCCCCTGTATCGTCGGAACATTTCTCTGTCTTTGAGAGCCGTAATATCTTGTTCCGTCATATTCAATCGTAAGAGCAATTCTCAATGCTACTTCACTAATTCAAGCTGAGCCGTAGGCGCGGCGTCACCGGCTCTCCGCCCGATCCTTACGAGGCGAACATATCCTCCAGCCCTCTGGGCATATTTAGGCGCGATCTCGTCAAACAGCTTGTCTGCAACCTGCTTGTCATTGATAAACGCGAGCACCTGACGTCTGCTCTGCAATGTGCCGTCCTTGCCGAGCGTTATCATGCGTTCCGCGAAACCGCGCACCTCTTTAGCTTTAGCCTCAGTGGTGACAATTTTCTCATACCTTAACAGATCTGTAACCAGGTTACGATACATCATTACCCTATGAGAAGTAGACCTGGAAAAACTCCTGCCTGAAACTCCGTGTCTCATATTTTATTCATCCTCCCCCGTTATATCCTCCGAAGGCTCATCATCAGATGCCTCACCCTTGAAAAGATTGGGGGGATTAAGCCCTTTTATTTTCATCTGCTCCCTAAGCTCGTCAAGGGCTTTCTGCCCGAAATTCTTTATGCTCAAAAGGTCTTCCTCGTTCTTTTCAAACAGCTCCCCGACTTTTGTAATTCCGGCTCGCTTCAAGCAATTGAACGTGCGAACAGAGAGATCAAGCTCTTCAATAGGCATATTATATTGCTCTAGCGGTATAGGAAGACGAGGCTGTTTTTCTCCGACACGCAGCGGCACTTTCGCAAGCTCATAAAAGAGTTGGAAATACTCAATAAGCATTTGAGCGCTTTGACTAACTGCCTCCACCGGTGAAATAGTGCCATCCGTCCATATATCAATAGCTAGACGCTCATAGCCGTGGAGTTCTTCAAGCGCAACCGTCTCTATCTTGTAGTTTACCCTTCTTATAGGAGTAAAAATCGCATCAATCGGAATAGCCCCAATCGGCAGTCCTTCGGCTTTTCCGGCCAGACGATAACCCTTTCCCTGTTCGACGTTGAATTCCACTACAAGTTTAGAATCGGATGAATCAAGCGTCGCAAGGTGCAAATCAGGATTTACTATCTCAAAGTCGGCAGAAGGCTCGATATCGCCAGCCGTGACCTCGCGCTCCCCCTTACACCTTAACGTCAACTTGCCGCCTCGCAAGGATAAAGCCCGTAAGCGAATTGATTTTACATTCAAGATAAAATCAACGGTATCCTCTTTAACATTTGGAATAGTTGAAAACTCGTGCTGAATACCATCGATCATCATCCACGTCACGGCCGACCCGGTGATGGAGTTTAACAATACTCTTCTGAGAGCATTTCCCAGCGTAACACCATAACCCCTTTCAAGGGGTTCTATGACGAAACGCCCGTATTTTTCCGAGAGCTCTGAACACTCTATTTGCGGTAGTACAGCCTCTGTCAAGTGGCTACCCCCCATCATACTATCTGGAATAATATTCAACTATAACCTTCTCATTAATTCTTAAATCAACATCGTTCCGGCTGGGGATAGAGAGCACCTTCCCTGTAAGCTTCTCTGCGTCCAGCTTAAGCCATCCCGATACCGTTTTTGTACCTACCTGCTGGGCGACCACTTTGTAATACGTCCTCTCTTTATCACCCTCGCGCAGACCGATTTCATCTCCTATATGAGTAGCATAGGACGGGATATCTACTTTCCTCCCGTTCACTACGATATGCCCGTGGCGTACCAGTTGTCTAGCCTGGCTCCTCGAATCAGCAAAGCCCAGCCTATAAACGACATTATCGAGTCTCATCTCAAGTATCTGTAACAAGATTTCACCTGTCGCGCCGGGACGCCTCACAGCATCATCGAAGTGTCTGCGGAACTGCCTCTCAACTACGCCATAAGTAAACCTGGCCTTCTGTTTTTCCCTGAGCTGTAATCCTCTGTCCGAGACCTTTCTTCTATGAGATTTTTGCTGCCCGGGAGGAAAGCTGCGTCTATCGAGAGCACACTTTCTTGACAAGCAACGCTCACCTTTAAGCATCAGCTTTTCATTCTGCCGTCTACATATCCGACAAACTGCTCCTATATATCGAGCCATTTCTTCGCCTTGCTCCTTTTACCCTAGAAATCCAAAAAAACTAATCAACTCTAAAGTACTGCTACAAAATATAAAAACTATACCCGCCTTCTCTTACATGGACGGCATCCATTATGGGGTATCGGCGTTACATCTCGAATCCCAGTTATAGTGAGGCCGGCTGCCTGTAGCGCGCGTATCGCAGCCTCTCTTCCGCTGCCGGGCCCTTTTACAAACACTTCAACCTGCTTTAAGCCATGTTCTATACTCTTATGAGCCGCCTGTTCAGCCGCAAGCTGTGCAGCATAGGGCGTACCCTTACGCGACCCCTTGAATCCCGCAGTACCCGCACTGCCCCAAGAGATAGTATTACCGGCTTGATCTGTTATTGTTATCACCGTATTGTTGAAAGTCGACTGTATATACGCACGACCCTTAGCTATTAACTTTTTTTCTTTCCTCTTAACACGCGTGACTTTTTTCTTTTCTGGCATAATATTCCTCTACTATTTCTTAGATACAGTCCGTCTGCGGCCGGCAACCGTCTTACGTGCGCCCCTCTTCGTGCGAGCATTGGTCTTGGTGCGCTGTCCGCGTACCGGAAGCCCGCGCCTATGGCGTATACCACGATAGCTACCAATCTCGATCAGGCGTTTAATATTGCGATTGACCTTTCGCCTCAGTTCACCTTCTACTTCATACTCTCTTTCAATGATCTCGCGAATCTGACCGACCTCTCCCTCGGTGAGATCGCTGACCTTGGTATTGGGATCTACCTTTGCCTTTTCAAGGATCACCCTGCTTGCGGTAGGTCCTATACCGTATATATAACGCAAACCTATCTCGACCCTTTTGTTCTTGGGAAGATCTACCCCTGCTAATCGTGCCATTACTACGTCCTTATCCTTCAGCCTTCGTTGATAATATTCACACAGTAAGCTGTGAACTTTTACCCTTGCCTTTGCTTATGCCTGGGATTTTCACAGATCACTCTGACTATTCCCCGTCTTTTTATTACCTTACATTTTTCGCAACGCGATTTAACCGATGCTTTGACTTTCATATCTGTCTCCTTCCACCACCCGAAAATCTACCGAAATCTATATGTGATACGACCTCTTGTTAGATCATAAGGCGATAATTCAACTAAAACCTTGTCTCCTGCCAATATTTTTATATAATGAATCCTCATTTTACCGGAAATATGCGCTAGCACCTGATGACCATTGGCCAATTCGACGCGGAACATCGTGTTAGGCAAAGACTTAACAACTGTTCCTTCAACTTCAATACTTTCCTTCTTAGACATATAAATTGCCTAAACCAACGCCGTTAATATTTCTGCTTTCCCCTCAGTTACTACAATCGTATCCTCGAAATGAGCGCATAGACTGCCATCCATAGTAGAAACCGTCCACTCGTCTCTGCCTACTTTAGTATGCCAATCGCCTTGGGTAACCATCGGCTCCAAGGCAAGCGCCATACCCTTTTTTAACACAGGCCCCTGTCCTGGTTTCCCATAATTCGGTATTTGTGGATCTTCATGCATTTGTCGGCCGATACCATGCCCCGCATACTCACGCACTACTGAGAAACCGTTAGCCTCAACAAAAGACTGTATCGCATAAGATACATCTCCAAGACGAGCGCCGTTTCTCGCGCTTTCAATCCCCACCATCAAAGCATTATCAGTCGTATCTATCAACTTCTTAGCTGTGTCACTAATTTCGCCTACTGCTATTGTACGAGCGGCATCTCCGTGAAAGCCATTATAAACGGCACCAAAATCAATTGTGACAATATCTCCTTCTTTAAGAACACGCTTCCCGGGTATACCGTGAACGAGTTCATCATTTACAGAAACACACAAATGCGCCGGATATCCTCTGTACCCTTTGAAAGAGGACTTAGCGCCATGTCTATTCAATTCTTCTATTGCTATTGTGTCTAACTCCTCAGTGATAATACCAGGTTTGATTCTCTTCTTCAATATATCCAGAACGATGGCTACTATTTCCCCCGCTTTCCTCATAAGTTCAATCTCGCGGGTCGACTTAATCTCTATTCCCATTTTTATCCTACGGAAGCGCTGCGATGATGTTTTTAGTAATACTATCTATATTACCCTCTCCGTCTATCTCAACAAGCTTCTTTGCCTTGTTATAATAATCAATCAACGGTGATGTCTCCTTTGTATAAACATCAATCCTTTTCCTGACAGTCTCCGGCGTATCATCAGCACGTTGATACAACTCACCACCGCATTTATCACATACGCCTTCTTTCTTTGGCGGCGATGATACCTTATGATACGGCGCCTGACACTTACGACAGATAAAACGTCCGCTTAACCGTCGTACCAGTTCATCGGTGGAAACGTTAATATAGAAAACACGATCGATTTTTAACTTCTTATCTCCCAGCGCCTGGTCCAACGCTTTAGCCTGCTCCAGCGTCCTTGGAAAACCATCCAGCATGACACCTTTCGAACAATCAGGAGCATCTATGCGTTCCAATATCATTTTAATAGTAATCTCATCTGGAACCAGGAGGCCCTGCTCCATATAATGCTTAGCCTGATTCCCTAACTCATCCCCTCGGGTTGCCGCAGCTCGGAACAAATCCCCTGAAGCCACATGTGTTATGCCGACTTTCTCGGCGATATTCTTCGCCTGCGTGCCTTTCCCTGATCCGGGAGCGCCTAAAAGTATCAATCTCACTGCAAAATCCTCCCTATTTCAGAAAACCTTCGTACTTCCTCATCAGAAGCTGCGCTTCCAGCTGTCTCATGGTATCCAGCGCCACGCCGACAACTATTATCATGCCGATAGCCGGAAGCTGCAAATTCCCAGAAATTCCAGTAATTTTTTGTATTATAAATGGCGAAATCGTAACAAGCCCCAGGAATATAGCCCCACCCCATGTGAGGCGATTGCTTAACTTAGATAAATATTGATGTGTAGCTTTTCCCGGCCGGATACCTGGAATAAAGGCGCCCTGCCTCTGCAATGTCTCAGCCAAATTCTGCTGTTGAAATATTACCGTAGTATAGAAAAACGTCAACGCAACTACTAAGAAGAAATACAATATCCAATAGAAATAACCTTCACTGGAAAATAAATTAACCACCGAATTAGCAAAATTGGGATTTGCAAGATCAGGACTGACAAAAAAGCCGGCAATGATGCCAGGCATTAACATAAAAGACATAGCAAAGATTATCGGTATCATGCCCCCAGAATTTACGCGCATGGGTATGTGAGTGCCACCGGATTGGCGGTAAACCCTGCCGCCGCGGTATAGGCTCCTAGCATATTGAACCGGAATGCGGCGTTGTGCCTCTGTAAAAATTATAATAGTAACTAAAATCACCAAGGATAATACCACAAATAGGATCAAGCCAAACACATCATTCTCAAGAGTCCCGTAGCCTATTAATTGAGGTAGAGTACAAACAATTCCAGCAAATATTATCAGAGATACGCCGTTGCCTATCCCATATTCTGTGATCAACTCCCCTAACCATACAAGAAACATAGTGCCGGCAGTCATCGCCACAATCATTGAAATAGTAGGAAGCGCGTTTTCTCCGGAGAAACCGATATTAGTTACAACTGAAGAAGACCTCTGCAGCAAAATTAGTTGACTATAGCCCTGAAGCATAGCCAGCGGAACAGTCATCCAGTGTGTATAGATATTGATCTTTGCCCTGCCGGTATCTCCTTCGCGGGCCAGCTCCCGTAGCCTTGGGATTACGGGAACCATAAGCTGCATTATAATTGTAGCCGTAATATAAGGATAAACCCCTAACGAAGCGATGCTCATGTTTCGCATGAGACCGCCGCTGAATAAATCCAGCATTCCGAACAGAGACCCAGCGCTGCTGCCTCCACCCAAAAAATCCTGCATCGCGGAGGCATCCGCTCCGGGCACAGGTACATGGGCAATGAATCGGAAAAGTACCAAGATGCCCAATGTAATCAGCATCTTCCGTCTCAAATCCGTTTGACGGAAGGCATCTATCATGGATTGGAGCAACTGGGGCCTGGAACTTTTCCGCTCTTGAGTCACTGGCCGATTTCCTCTACTTTTCCTCCGGCAGACTCGATCTTCCTCTTAGCCATTTGAGTGAATTTGTTAGCTCTAACGGTAACCGGTTTCTCAAGTTCGCCGTTGCCCAGTATTTTGATAGGTTTCTTTAGAGATTTCACAAGTCTTTTTTCAACCAAATCTTCCGGTTTAATCTCCTGCCCTGACTCAAAGCGATTGAGGCTTGATATATTTATTGTCGAATATTCAATCCTGAAGATATTATTAAATCCGCGCTGTTCTGGAAGACGTTTTGTCAGAGGGTTCTGCCCGCCTTCAAAACCGGGACGCAACGAAAACCCCGCACGAGCCTTTTGCCCCTTTGTGCCTTTACATGCTGTAGTGCCATGACCGCTCCCGACTCCGCGGCCAATCCGTTTCTTTCTATGTTTGGTCCCCTGTCGGGGTCTCAGATCATTCTCCCTCAACGGTTTCCTCCACTTTAACAAGATGTCTAACTTTAAGTAACATCCCGCGTATTGATGGAGAATCATCGTGCTCAACGGTTTGGTTCAAGCGATGAAGCCCCAAAGAACGTATAGTATCTCTCTGGTCACGTGAGAACCCAATTCCACTTTTCACCCACGTAACCAATAACTTAGCCAACTGAAACCTCCTTCGTCGCTAAGGACTTGCGCCTGGCAAGCGCCTCTTCAGGAGTCTTTAATTGATGAAGCGCTTTTATCGTTGCGCGCACCACGTTAACTTGGTTCTCGCTGCCTAGCGATTTTGTAAGGATATCTTTTACTCCTGCGACTTCGAGAACAGCACGAACACCGCCGCCGGCAATCAAACCGGTACCCTGCGAAGCCGGCTTTAAAAGAACTTTTGAACCACAATATTTTCCAGTTATCTGATACGGTATAGTCCCGTCTTTCATTGTTATTTTAACCATGCGTTTTCGCGCAACCGCATTGCCTTTACGAATAGCCTCAGGGATTTCTTTGGCCTTACCCAGCCCCTCGCCAACCTTTCCATTCCCATCGCCGACGACTACGAGAGCTGTAAAGCTGAAACGCCTTCCTCCCTTAACAACCTTGGCAACCCTTTTTATGTGTACAAGCTTCTCATTTAAGGCTTCGCCCTGTTTCAAATCATCCATTATTAAAACTCCAAGCCCGCTTTTCTGGCCGCATCAGCTAGAGCCTTCACTCGGCCATGATACTTGTATCCACCCCTGTCGAAAACAACTTTCTTAATACCAAATTCAGCTGCGCGTTCTGCTATCATCTTTCCAACAGATGCAGACGTTTCAGTCTTCTTTTTATTATCAGACTTAAGCTCGCTGTCCAAGGTCGATGCCGATGCCAGAGTGCAACCCTTACTATCATCTATAAGTTGACAATAAATATGAGTAAGACTTCGATAAACACATAATCTAGGCCGCTCCGCAGTTCCAACAACCGACTTGCGAACACGTTTATGCCTTATTTCACGCGATTCTTTTGTATTATCTTTACCCATTACCGTTTGGCTCCAGCTTTACCTGCTTTTCCCGGTTTGATGCGAACTTTTTCATTTGCATATCTGACGCCCTTGCCTTTGTAGTGATCAGGGGGCTTCATGCTACGAATCTTGGCCGCCACATCACCTACCTGTTCCTTATCAATCCCCTCTACAACCAGACGCTGCGGTTCCTTAACAACAACCGAAATCCCCGCCGGGGGGTTAATCTCTTTCGCGTGAGAAAAGCCCAATTGTAATGAGACCTTTCCTCCCGAAGAAGCCTGGGCCCTATACCCCACACCGACGATCTCCAGATCTTTGTGATATCCCTCACTGACCCCGATAACCATATTGGCCAACAGGCTGCGTGTCAAACCATGCAACGATCGCACTTTTTTCTCATCGGACGACCTGGATACTTTAAGTACGCCATCATCCAGAGTAACAGAAATAGCAGGGGCAACCGAACGCGTCAACTCACCTTTCGGTCCTTTGACTCGAACCTCATTACCGCTCACTTTTACCTCGACACCCTTAGGCACAGGTATTGGCATCTTACCGATGCGAGACATTATCTTCCTCCATTACCATACAAAGCAAATAAGCTCCCCACCTACACCCTCTTGCCATGCCTTCTTACCTGAAATAATTCCTTTTGGCGTAGATAAAATCGCCATACCCAATCCGCCGTAAACACGCGGTATTTCAGATTTGGAAACATATATCCTTAGGCCAGGCTTAGAAACCCTTTGCAATCCTTCAATCACAGGCTCTTTTTTATCCGTATACTTCAGATATATTTTTATCACCCTCTGCTGCTTGCCTTTGACCACCTCATAGTCTTTGACAAAGCCTTCGTCCCTCAGTATCTTGGCAACAGCGAGTTTCACCTTAGACAACGGCACAAGCACGAAGTCATGTCTCGCCATCGTAGCATTTCTAATCCTTGTTAACATGTCGGCAATCGGATCTGTAACCATACTCAACCTTCACACACACAATTTATTGTACGTAAAAAGCATATCACCAACTGGATTTCCTAACACCGGGGATCTTCCCTTCAAGCGCCAGCGTACGGAAACATATACGACACAGTCCGAACATACGTATATATCCCCTCGACCGGCCGCACAATTGACACCGGTTCTTCTGCCTCACCTGAAATTTCGGTGTTCTCCGCGCTTTAACGATTCTCGATACTTTAGCCATACCTAATAAATACGCCTCTTTCACTACATTTATCAACTATCAACGAGAGAAGGGCATCCCCATAAGTTCAAAGAGCCTGAGCCCTTCCGCATCGTTACTTGCAGTTGTAATAATGCAAATCTCCAATCCCCTGACCTTATCGACCTTCTCATATGAAATCTCGGGGAAGATAGTCTGATCTTTCAATCCCAGTGTATAATTCCCCATACCATCGAAGGCTTTTCTATTCAACCCCTGGAAATCACGTATGCGCGGCAAGGCTACACTAATCAACTTATCGAGGAATTCATACATCCTTTTACCGCGCAAAGTGACCATAACACCGATCGGCATACCCTTGCGCAACTTGAAGCTGGCTATTGATTTCCGAGCCTTGGTTATCACAGGGTGTTGTCCTGATATCGCCGCGATATCCTGCTGAGCAGCATCCAAAGATTGAGCATGCTGTATAGCCTCGCCCATACCGACATTAATCACCACTTTGACCACCCGCGGCGCCTGCATGACACTGGTATATTTAAATTCTTTCATCAGAGCAGGCAGTATTTCCTGCTGGTATCTTTCTTTCAAACGAGCCATTAGTTAATCACCTCGCCGCATTTCCCGCATACCCTAACCCGCTTGCCATCCTCAAGAATTTTGGACTGAATACGAACCGGTTTACCACATTTAGGACATATCAGCATAACATTAGAAATTTTTACCGGAGCCTCCCGCTCAATAATACCAGCCTGTCTGGCCTGTGCCCTAGGCTTCATATGACGTTTAACAACGTTAACACCTTCAATAACCAGCACATTATTTTTAGACATTATCTGGCGGACCTTCCCTTTTTTGCCCTTGTCTTTCCCGACTATTACCAGAACTGTATCTTCTTTTCTAATCTTCATATCAAAGAACCTCTGGCGCCAGCGATAAAATCTTCATAAAGTTCTTCTGCCTCAATTCATGAGCCACCGGACCAAAAATGCGGGTGCCTTTCGGATTGTTCTTGTCGTCCAGAATCACCGCAGCGTTATCATCGAATCTTATGTAGGAGCCATCAGGACGCCTGTACTGTTTCGCAGTTCGAACAACGACAGCCCGCACTACCTCGTGGTTCTTCACGGCGCCTCCCGTTTGCGCTTCCTTAACAGCGGCAACAATTATGTCACCCACACGAGCATATCTCTTGCGTGTCCCGCCCGGTATGTGTATACACATAATGCTCTTAGCACCGGTGTTATCCGCAACTTTTAACCTGGTTTGAGGCATAATCATTGTGAATCACCCTTTGACAGTATCTCAACTACTCTCCATCGCTTATCTTTCGAAAGAGGTCTGGTCTCTTCTATCAATACCACATCCCCTATATTGCAGGCATTCTGTTCATCGTGGGCTTTGAATTTGCTTAAATGCCTCACACGTTTGTTATAGAGGCGATGAGGTATATAGTACTCTACAACAACAACGACGGTCTTCTCCATCTTGTTGCTAACAACGCGCCCTGTTTTCTTCTTTTTGCTTTTTCCGGTCTCTGTAACCAATGTATAATTACTCCTCTACTGTAATTCCCGCTCCCTCATCACCGTCTTTATCTTGGCTATTTTCTTTCTGACATTCCGCAGTTCATGATGATTACCCAACTGCTTGGTAGCGAGACGAAATCTCAAGTTGAACAGCTCTCGATATGATTCATCGAGCTTCTTCTTGAGTTCATCAGTATTTAAAGTTCTTATTTCCGCAACTTTCAACCTGAGCCCCCTCTATTCCCCGATATCCGCGTCCCTGCGCACAAATCTTGTGGGTATAGGCAACTTATGCGATGCCAACCGCATTGCTTCTTTCGCCGCGTCTTCTTTAATACCAGCGATTTCAAATAGTATTCTTCCAGGCTTGGTCACACAGACCCAATGATCAACAGCTCCTTTACCGCTTCCCTGACGTGTTTCCGCCGGTTTTGAGGTAACCGGCTTATCCGGGAATACGCGAATCCACAACTTGCCGCCCCTTCTCACATAACGAATTATCGCACGTCTCGCCGCCTCTATCTGCCGCGCTGTAAGGAAACAAGCGCCTTGAGCCTGAAGTCCATATTCACCAAAGGCTACGGTATTCCCCGCCATAGCCCGGCCTTTCCTTCTGCCGCGACTCTGCTTCCTATGTTTAACTCGTTTAGGCTGTAACATTATGTTTTCCCTCGTTCAGCGAATAACCGATTATATGGATAATTAATCCTTATCAGATTCCTTTTCCGTTTCAGCTTTGGTTTTAGCCCTTGGTTTCGGCTTACTCTCTTTTTCAGATGATACTGCTTCCGGAGCCGCCTCAGTACTGCTCATGTTCGATGACTCGTCAGCCTTTGCCTTCGGTTTGTCTTTAGCCCGAACCCTTGTTCTGGGTTTAGCCTCTTCCTTTTTCTCGGATGTAGTACTTGTAGATTTTGCTTTTACTCTCGCACGAGAACGGCTTTTCGATGCTGATACTTCTGTTGAGACCTTTTCTTTTCCTTCGGCAGAAGCGGCCTCTTTCGAGCTTCTACGCTCTCCCGATTCAGCCAGCTTATCCGTTGATTCAACAGCTTCACCAGCTTTCACTCCGACTATCTCACTCCCGGCTTTTTCGTCCGTTTTCAGTTGTCCAGTACTACTAAGCGCTGCGGTAGACTCCGCTTTAAATTTCTCGTATTCCGGAATGATATCACCTTTATAAATATAAACTTTAACGCCAATGGTCCCAAGAGTCGTGTGAGCTGTTGCAGTAGCATAATCTATATCAGCACGCAGTGTGTGAAGGGGAACCCTTCCTTCATGAAGCGTTTCCGTTCTCGCGTATTCTGAGCTTCCAACCCTGCCGGCACAAGATATCTTTATTCCCTGCGCCCCTCTTTCCATCGCCCTGAATATCGCCTGCTTCATTGCTCTCCTGTGAGAAATGCGGCGTTCCATTTGCTGTGCTATACTCCTGGCCACAAGATACGCATCCATTTCAGGCTGTGATACTTCCTGGATATTAAGCCTTACCCGCTTACCAGCGATCTGCTCTAACAGAGACCTTGTCTCATCAACACGCTGGCCGCCTCTGCCGATAACAATACCAGGTCTGGATGTATGAACGGTAACCGTCACCTGATTGGATGCACGTTCTATCTCAACCCTGGCAATATCATCATCCTTGTACTTGGATGCAATAACATTCCTGATACGCAGATCCTCTTGAAGCATTTCGGTATAATGCTTATCGGCATACCATCTTGACTGCCAGTCTTTCGTTATGCCTAACCTAAAGCCTATTGGATGTACCTTCTGGCCCAATCATTCCTCCTCTTTAACTATGACAGTTATGTGGCTGGAACGTTTCAGTATAGGTTTTACCCTACCTCTAGGTCCCGCACGAAATCGCTTCATAGTACGACCTTCATCGACTAAGATATTAATTATTTTTAAATCCGAAGGAGTCATCTCATAATTATTCTCTGCGTTGGCCGCGGCTGACTTAACAACCTTCGCTACGGATTGTGCCGACGGCGATGGCAAAAACTTCAAGATGGTCAAAGCCTCGTCGACCTTCTTACCCCTTACCATATTTGCCATTAACCGCAGCTTCCGGGGTGATGTTCGTATGTTTTTTGAAACAGCTTTTACTTCCATAACTCTTATTGCGTCGCCTTTTTAACTGCAGTAACTTTTTCAGCCTTACCTGAATGTCCTCTAAAGGTACGGGTGAAAGCGAACTCTCCGAGCTTATGCCCAACCATATTCTCTGTAATAAATATGGGCACATGCCTCCTGCCGTCATGCACGGCTATCGTATGGCCTATCATGTCAGGAACAATCGTCGAGGCTCTCGACCAAGTCTTTATAACTACTTTCTCCCCCGACTTATTAAGCGCTTCTACCTTCTTAAGTAATTGCGCTTCAATAAACGGACCTTTCTTAGTGGATCGTGACATCTAACTGACCTCTTCTGAACCCCATTTATTCCCTTATTTCTTATTCCTTCGCCTGACAACCATATTGTCAGTGCGCTTATTCTTCCGTGTTTTGTACCCTAACGTCGGCTTTCCCCACGGAGTCTTAGGGCCGGGCATACCAATCGGAGATCTGCCTTCACCTCCGCCATGAGGGTGATCCCTCGGGGTCATAGCGGAACCTCGGACAGTAGGACGAATTCCCATGTGTCTCTTCCTGCCCGCCTTCCCGATCTTTATGTGCTGATGGTCTAAATTGCCTATTTGACCAATTGTAGCATAACATTCCAAACGAATCTTTCTCAATTCCGACGAAGGCATGCGTATCAGCGCATAGTCACCCTCTTTGGCCATGAGCTGGGCAACAGCGCCCGCGCTTCTTACAAGCTGTCCGCCTTTTCCCACGCACATCTCGATATTATGTACTGATGTGCCGGTAGGTATGGACTTAAGAGGCATACAATGCCCCACCTTAATCTCCGCTTTTTCGCCCGCTATGATTTTATCGCCCACTTTCAATCCTACCGGTGAAAGAATATAACGGCGTTCACCATCAGTATACTGGACAAGAGCGATTCTCGATGAACGATTCGGATCATATTCTATAGCTATTACTTCACCCGGCATATCGCGCTTATCACGCTTAAAATCAATAGCACGGTACATGCGCTTAGCGCCGCCGCCGCGATGACGAACTGTTATCCTCCCCTGATTATTACGTCCGCCTTTACTTTTGAGGGGGCTGACCAAAGATTTTTCCGGGCGCTTTTTAGTTATTTCCTCAAACGTAGAGCCCGTCATGCCTCTTCGTCCAGGCGACGTTGGCTTATATTCTTTAATAGGCACTTATCTCTCCTTAAACTCCCTCAAAGTACTCTATCTTCTGACCTTGTTTAATCGTAACAACTGCTTTTTTCCAGGGAGACAACTGGCTCCTTCTCCTCCCCGGACCTCTCCACTTGGCGGGCATTGTAATAACATTAACCCTGACCACATTAACGTTGAATGCCAACTCGACCGCTTCTTTTATCTGCTGTTTACTGGCGCTCTTCGCGACTTCAAACGTATATATAGACTTCTCCTGCTGCGAAGTGCTTTTCTCGGTAATAACCGGTCGCTTAAGTATCTCTAATATCTGCATTTTCTATTCCCTATGCCTTTGCCGTCTCTTTTGAGGACGGTTGCCAAAGCTCATCTACTTTTCTTATTGCCGGCAATGAAATCAAGATCTGCCGATGAGCGATCAAGTCGCCAACGCTCATCATATAAGCGGGTAGAATATCGGTGCCGTTTAAGTTCCTCGCCGATTTATACACATTTCCATCAGGCTCTTCGGTAACTATCATAAGCGAATGTCCCAGATTCAACGCTTTAACTATACCCGCCATCTCTTTAGTGTTTGGCTCATCGAATGATAACCTATCTATTACCTTCACTTCTCCGTCCGCCACTTTGCAGGATAGAACACATCTTAAAGCAAGCCTTCTCATTTTTTTCGGCATGCCCTGCCTGTAACTTCTGGCCTGCGGCCCAAAAATGACACCGCCTCCCCGAATAAGCGGAGAACGTGAACTGCCGCGCCGCGCCCGGCCTGTGCCCTTCTGTTTATAAGGCTTCCTGCCGCCGCCGGATACCTGCCCGCGAGTCTTAACCCCAACCGTGCCCTGGCGCGCATTGGCATTCTGTCTCAGCATAGCCTGGTGCACAACGGCTGAATTCATGGGAACGCCGAAAACTGCGTCGCTCAGTTCAATATTATCTATTACATTACCCGACGAATTGTATACCGGAACCTGTACCACCTTAAAAACCCTCCGGGCAGACGCTTGACAGCCTGCCGTCACAAAGATATAAGACCCTCTCCGCCTTTTCAGCCAACCTGCGATCGTGGGTGACTACAATAAATGTCTTTTTATTCTTTCTATTCAATTGCAACATAATATCGATAACTTCTGCACTGGTCTTGGTGTCCAAATTGCCGGTCGGTTCATCAGCAAGTATCAAGCTCGGATTCATTATCAGCGAACGAGCTATAGCTACCCTCTGCTGCTCCCCACCGGAAAGCTCACCAGGCTTGTGGTGCAGGCGGTCTTTTAAGCCGACTAGCTTTAAAAGACGCACAGCCTTCATATAATACCTCTTATTACCCCTGATTGGCAATACTGGTATAAGCACATTCTGCAAAGCGTTCAAACTCGGCACAAGATAATACGTCTGAAAAATGAACCCCAGCTTATCACGGCGCACCTTATACAGACCGCTTTCCGCCATCTTGCTTGTTTCTGCTCCATCGATGATGACCCTGCCTTTGGTCGGTCTATCTAATGCCCCTAGCATATTAAGTAGTGTGGTCTTCCCGCTCCCCGACGGTCCGAGTATTGCCAAAAACTCCCCGTCCCTAACTTTTAGATCAACGGATTGTAGCGCGCTCACCTTGGTCCGGCCTCTTCCATATACCTTAGTAACTTTGCTTGCGATGACGATGTTGCGGCGTATCTGCTGTTCGCTGCCCGAAACTTGATATACAGAGCTATTCTGATTTTCAGTAAAAACTCTATCATTCATAGCCACTAACACTTATATAGCCCGCAAGCTCTCTATAGGACTGACCTTCGCTGCTCTAAGAGCAGGATACAATCCTCCTATGATCCCCATTGCCACACCAAAACTAACAATAATTAACACCAGTCGCCACGTTATTATGCCGATATCGACATTCAAATACGCATTTATAGCTTGCAAAGCGCCATAGCCCATTAGAAGACCGCAAGCGGCTCCCAGCAAACCTACGGTTATCGATTGTCCAACCACAGAACCCACTATATTAAAATTAGACCATCCGGACGCCTTCAGAATCCCGAACTCCTTGGTCCTCTCAATGACCGATATCAGCATTACGATAAAGATAGAAAACCCTCCGGCTACTGCAGCCACCAGCGACACTATCCATAAGAAGCTGTGAAATACATCCATCATGCCGGCAAAGCTTTCCATCATATCGGTAGCAACTTTTGCCGTAACGGGCACCTGGCGATCTGCAAATATCGCCTTTATATCATTCGCGACACCCTGTACATATTCGATATCGGTAGCTTCTACATGAATGTAATTAACCTCATCAGCGGCCAGCGTTGGCATCAGCTTACGCGCTGTATCAATATCAGTATATATCGCCCCGTCATATAAATGATTGCCCGTCTCGAATATGCCGACTACGGTCAGCGTAACCGCGCTATTGCCTACAGGAAAGTTTATCACCCCGCCGACATCGGCATAATTCCCACCCTTTGCCTTGCCGAAGATAGCCAGCATATTCCCGATAATTACCTCATCCCGACCCTCATCCGGCGCCCTGCCCTCAATTATGTTGTTCTGATCAAAAGGGTTGCTCTCCCCCAGCAGCACAGATGCCTGCTTATCAGCCCCCCTCAAATTTACCCCCATAGGATCGCCATAATCGGCGACTTCAGTTGGAACAAACGCCATTATGAGCGGGGATACGGCATCCCCTTTAACGTTATCGATCTGCTTTATTTCATCCGCATAAGATTCCGGGAACCCGATCTGGCTGGGCATTATATATCCCAACGGCGCGGACTCCGGGTACACTGCTATCCAGCCCGCCATCTCGTTCGCCGTCGAGGTCATTTGAGCATCCATTCCATCGGAGATGGAGAGAAGCACCGTCATAAGAGCGACGCCTAGCGCAGTGCCAATGATAGCTATAATAGCTATTCCCTTCCTGCGGAAGGCGTTTAGAATGGAAAACTTAAGCACTCGCTTCCTTGCTCTTCTTAGAGGAGGACACTGCGGCAGGAGGCGCTATCTGGGATTTTTTCACCAAAAGAATTCCGTCTTTCGCACCCGGAACAGCACCGCGGACTAAAAGCAGATTCTTCTCGGCGTTGGCCTCCACCACCTTCAGACCGCGCACTGTAGCACGAGCATTTCCCATGTGCCCAGCCATCCTTAACCCTTTCCAAACCCTGCCTGGGGAAGTTGTAGCGCCTACAGATCCAGGCGCACGATGGCGATCTGACTGACCGTGAGTCTTAGGTCCCCCGCCGAAGTGATGGCGCTTCACGCCTCCGGCAAATCCCTTTCCCTTAGATATACCTACAACATCAACAATGTCTCCGGGCTTAAAAATACTGACATCAACTTTTTGTCCGACCTCTAAAGCGTCCGCTTCATCCGAGTTAAACTCTCTGAGATATTTAAGATTACCCGTCTTTTTCAAATGTCCCTTTTCCGGCTGATTCATCCGTTTGGTATCGCCAAATCCCAGCTGGACGGCGTTATAGCCCTCTTTTTCGACCCGCTTTACTTGAGTGATAAAACAAGGGCCTGCTTCGATAGCAGTAACCTGCACGACAGTTCTGTCCTCGTTAAACAGTTGCGTCATGCCTTTTTTGCGTCCGATAATTCCATCTATCATTTTCTTACACTTCTCTACAAAATATTTTTATAACCGAAAACACGCCGACCGACCAGTCGTTCAGCATGTTCGAAGTAATCTAAAGTTTTATTTCTATATCAACGCCGGCCGGTAGATCAAGCTTTGTCAAAGTATCGATCGTCCTTGACGAAGGCTCCTCGATATCTATCAGACGCTTATGAGTGCGAATCTCAAACTGCTCGCGAGAATTCTTATCAACGTTTGTAGAACGGTTAACGCAGATCTTTTTTATATGAGTCGGCAGAGGCACCGGCCCGACCACTTTAGCACCGGTTTGTTCTGCGGCCTCTACTATCTGCTCCGCGGATTGATCGAGAATCCTGTAGTCGAAAGCCTTAAGTTTTATACGTATTTTCTGCTTTGGCATAGAACCGGTCCTCCCCCTCTAGAATTAAGCTGTTCAGCTAAATTAAGAGGCATTTCTTCATACCTATAAAATTCCATTGTATATGTTGCCCTGCCCTGACTCATAGACCTTAAATTGGTTGCGTATCCAAAAGTCTCGGACAAGGGGATCACGCACCTTATGATACGCGAGTTGCCGTGGCTGTCGATACTGCCTATCTGGGCCCTCCTGGAATTCAAGTCGCCCAATATATCACCGATAAATTCGTCCGGCGTTACTATTTCCATTTTCATTACCGGCTCTAAAATCATCGGCTTAGCCTTCTTTACGCCCTCTTTTAGCGCTATAGCCCCGGCTATCTTGAACGCTATATCAGATGAATCAACTTCATGATAACTTCCGTCATATAAAGTAGCCTTGATGTCGGTTAACGGATATCCTAAAAGGGCTCCGCCTTCCATCGCTTCCTTGATGCCGCTTTCCACATGTCGTATAAATTGTTTAGGGATCGCGCCGCCTTTTACTTTATCGGCGAACTCAAACCCGCTGCCCCGCTCTCCGGGCTGGAGATCTACCATCACATGGCCGTACTGGCCTTTACCTCCGGACTGTTTTACAAATCTTCCTTCAGCCTTTACCGGTACCGATATGGTCTCTTTATAAGCAACCCTGGGCTTGCCCACATTAGCGTCAACCTGAAATTCTCGCATCAGCCGATCGATAATGATATCCAGATGAAGCTCTCCCATTCCAGATATGATAGTCTGTCCTGTTTCTTCATCGTAGCGCCTGACAAAAGTAGGGTCTTCTTGAACAAGCTTCGCCAGCGATTCATCAAGCCTCTCCTGGTCGCCCCTGGATTTCGGCTCTATGGTTACAAATACCACCGGCTCGGGAAATCGAATATTCTCAAGGATAATCGGGGAGTTTGGATTGCACAGCGTATCACCGGTGAATGTATCTTTTAATCCCACCACAGCAGCAATATCACCGGCTTCAACCTGTTTTATCTCTTCCCGACGGTTGGCGTGCATCTGGAAAAGCTTTCCAATTCTCTCCTTAGAATCACGTGTTGAGTTATACACATGGGATCCTACTGTCACCTTACCGGAGTATACCCTGACATATATCAACCTTCCGAAGAAAGGGTCCGACACTATCTTAAAAGCCAGAGCGGAGAACGGATCGTTACCAACCGGTGAGCGTTTAATCTCTTTTCCAGTCTTAGGATCGAACCCGACAGCCGGAGGAATATCAAAGGGGGAAGGTAAATATGCTACGACGGCATCCAGTATTCGCTGTATTCCTTTGCTGCGCAGCGCACTTCCGCACAATACAGGAACAATTTTGTTACCAATAGTCGCCCGCCTAAGCGCCGACTTAATCATATTCTCATCAAAACTCGCGCCGTTGATGTAAATATCCATAAATTCTTCATCGTTTTCAGCCAGCTGCTCGATTAATTCCTCACGATACTGAGCAGACAGCTTCACGAAGTCATCCGGTATTTTCCCAAGAATAGGATCCTCAGAGTAGTCAGCAGAATAAAGCCACGCTTTTTCAATAATTATGTCTATTATTCCCTTAAAAGCGCCCTCCTCACCCATGGGCACCTGTACCGGAAGCGCGTTTGCCCCCAGCCTGTCTCTTATGGTCTTGATAGAGTTAGAGAAGTCTGCGCCGACCCTGTCCATTTTGTTTATGAAGCAAATACGGGGCACCTTATAATGATCCGCCTGTCTCCAGACCGTCTCCGACTGAGATTCCACGCCTGACACGGCATCAAAAACTACGATACCGCCATCAAGAACTCGCAGGCTGCGTTCCACCTCCGCCGTAAAATCCACATGCCCGGGCGTATCGATTATGTTAATATGATGGTTCAACCAGGTACATGTTGTAGCAGCTGAAGTAATGGTAATGCCGCGCTCCCTCTCCTGAGTCATCCAATCCATAATCGTAGTGCCGTCATCCACCTCGCCGAGTTTATGCGTGCGTCCCGTGTAATAAAGAATACGCTCAGTAAGAGTGGTCTTACCGGCGTCAATGTGGGCAATAATTCCAATATTGCGTATTTTTTCAAGAGGAAGTGAACCGCGCATCAACCTCACCACCGATAGTGTACAAAGGCCCTGTTTGCCTCAGCCATTTTATGAGTGTCTTCTCGCTTCTTGATTGTAGCTCCCTGTTTCTTTGAAGCGTCGATGAGTTCGGCAGCCAGCTTTTCCGCCATGGATTTGCCGGAACGCGACTTGGCCGCCTTTAAAATCCATCTCACGGCAAGAGCGAAGCCCCGATCCTGTTTGACCTCAATCGGAACTTGATATGTGGCGCCGCCAACCCTGCGAGGCTTTACTTCCAGAAGCGGGATAGCATTCTTGAGAGCTAGCTCCAGCACGGGTACAGGATCACCCTTCTCCTGTTCTGCTATGATCCCCATAGCGCCATAAACAATACTCTCCGCAGTCGTCTTTTTACCGCTATTCATCACGCGAGTTATTATCTTGGACACATAAATACTATTGTAGTGGGGGTCAGGGAGAACAGTCCGTTTTATTGACTTTGATCTTCTCGACATACTAAGCTCCACCAGACTGTTTAGTTATCTTTGTTCCGTACTTGCTTCGCCCCTGCTGCCGTTTCTCTACCCCGGTAGCATCCAGAGCGCCGCGAACAATGTGATATCTTACTCCGGGCAGGTCCTTAACGCGACCGCCGCGGATGAGAACCACCGAGTGCTCCTGCAGACTGTGCCCTTCGCCTGGTATATATGCTGTGACCTCCATCATATTCGACAGCCTGACCCTGGCAACTTTGCGAAGAGCCGAATTCGGCTTCTTTGGGGTCACCGTCTTCACTTGCGTACAAACGCCGCGTTTCTGCGGTGATCCTTCCCCGGATTTCATCCTTCTTTTAAGCGAATTATAAGTGTAATGCAACGCAGCGGTCTTCGTCTTCTTTTTACCTTTAACCCGCCCTTTACGTACCAGTTGATTGACAGTGGGCACAAACACCTCCAGTGAATAATTAAAGGCCGTAAGCCTCCAAGCTCAGCCGCTCTGCCATACCGGCCTCGCTGGCTTATCGACCTTTGGCTTTTAGCTTCGTCTGCCTAGAGACTGAGCACTAAATTTAGAATGTACCACTATTTACTCGCTGTGTCAAGCATAATCCACTATTGTCATTGACTACGCTCGTCAGCAGCCGTATTCTTTATATTGTGAAACGCCGAATCGATATAATTTTGGTTGAACGCGGGCTGGCCGAGAGCCGCGAGAAGGCTCAGGCGCTGATCATGGCCGGAGAGGTCTACGTCGACGACGTAACAGCCGCCAAGCCTTCGATACAGGTCTCTGAAGACTCGGATATTCGATTACGAGATAAGCTTCCGTTCGTCGGCAGGGGCGGCATCAAGCTGAACCATGCGTTGGCCGAGTTCAAGATAGCTGTTGAAAATCTCATCGCGGCCGATATAGGAGCCTCGACAGGCGGATTCACCGACTGCCTGTTGCAACATGGAGCGCAAAAGGTCTACGCCATCGATGTCGGCTACGGACAGATAGACTATAAGCTGCGAACCGACCCGCGGGTTATCGTTATCGACCGCACCAACGCCAGGTATCCGCTGCCCATACCGGAACAGATCGACTTATCCGCTATCGACGTGTCATTCATCTCCCTCGAAAAAGTAGTGCCGAACGTTGCGGCCGTAACAAAACGCGGCGGCAGCATAATCTGCCTGGTGAAACCGCAGTTCGAGGCCGGCAAATCGCTCGTTGAAAAAGGCGGGCTGGTAAAAGACCCGGATGTGCATGCCCGGGTGCTCGGCAGATTCATATCGTGGTCGATAGATCAAGGATATAGGATCATCGGGCTCACGCCGTCACCGATACGCGGCAGCTCGGGGAACAGGGAATTTTTCGTACTGCTTAGGATTTGACTCGATGAAAAGGGAATTAGTTTATTTTCAATCGGACGGCCTCAAATTAAAAGGACAATTATTCATCCCGGATGCGACTCCCTGCCCGGTGCTCTGCCTTTGCCACGGCATGCCGCGAAGCGGGACGGCAGATCCTAACGATCGAGGCTATGCCGGTCTTGCCGAGAGGTTCGCCGAAGAAGGATTCTTAACAGTGATTTTTAACTTCAGGGGATCCGGAGAGAGCGAAGGCAACTTTGATATCAGGGGATGGGCGCGTGACCTCAAGGTAGTACTCAATCATATTTACAACATGAAAGAAGCCGACCGACGTAAGATCTTCATGATGGGCTTCAGCGCGGGCGCCGCCGTCTCTATATACGTAGCCGCCCAGGACAAGCGCATCGCTTCCATAGTCGCCTGCGCCTGCCCGGATACATCGAGGCTGGCTAAGAATCGCGAGCTGGCGCAAACAGTAATAGATGATTATCGCAATATGGGAGTCATAAAGGACGTCGGCTTCCCGCCATCGCTGCAGGAATGGATGCAGGGATTCGATGATATATATTCCGCCAAATGGATAGACAAGTTATCACCGCGTCCTATCCTTATCATCCATGGGGATCAGGATGATGTCGTATCCCCCGACAGTGCTTTTAATCTTTACAAGCTGGCGGGGGAACCAAAGGAAATCATGATCGTCAAAGGCGCCGGACACAGGCTGCGTATATCGGAAGTAGCCATGAATCACGCCCTCTCCTGGCTGAAATCCCTCGGTTTCAGGGATTGACCCTGCTTCCTAGTGAGAATATAATCATATCAGGGGAAGAAAAACTCAGATGAAAGAATGCTGTGCCCTTTATGGTGTGTACGCCCCGGGAGAAGATGTAGCTAGATTCACATACTTCGGGCTCTTCGCTCAACAGCACCGCGGACAAGAAAGCTCCGGCATCGCAACCTCAGACGGCAAACAAATCTACTGCCACACAAAGATGGGACTCGTATCACAAGCGTTCGACAGCGACGTTCTGGAGAGGTTATGCGGCCATATCGCGATCGGACATAATCGATATTCAACCACCGGTTCAAGCCGCGCTGAAAACGCTCAACCCCTCATTGTTACAAGCCCCATAGGGAAAATGGCCCTCGCGCATAACGGAAATATCGTGAACTCCGATGAGCTGCGTCAGCAATTGGAAAGCCAGGGCTTCAGCTTTCGCACCACATCCGACTCTGAAATAATAGCTAACGTTATCGTATCCGCGCCACAGAAATCCTGGCTGGAAAAAATAAGATACGCCATGAAGAGGCTGATCGGCGCTTATTCATTAGTGATTCTTACTGAAGACACTCTCTACTGTGTGCGCGATCCGTTGGGTGTTCGCCCCCTTTGTATAGGCGAGTTAAATGGAGGATGGGCCATCGCTTCAGAGAGCTGCGCGCTGGACCACACCGGCGCACAGTTCCTGCGTGATATAGAGCCTAACGAAATTGTAGCTATCAATGCCAATGGTTTGCAAAGCTATAAGGAAGGCGACGGCAAGCCCAGCGGTCTATGTATTTTTGAGTTCATATATTTTTCACGCCCGGACAGCATAATACAGGGACGCCGCGTTTATGCCGCCAGGGAAGCCATGGGAGCCAAACTTTTTCAGCTGCATCCAGCATCCGCCGATGTGGCATTCGGCCTGCCCGACTCGGCAACAGCCGCGGGGATAGGTTATGCTCATGCATCAGGATTGCCGTACAATGAGATAATGCTTAAAAACCGATATGTAGGACGCACGTTTATCGAGCCTCACCAGCGTTTGAGAGAGCTGGGTGTGCAGCAGAAATTCAATCCGATGCAGGAGCGGCTCAATGGTAAGAGAGTGGTTCTTGTAGATGATAGTATAGTCAGGGGAACAACTACGCCGCGCGTCATCAACCTGCTGCGCAAGTCCGGAGCCACCGAAATCCACATGCGCATATGCGCCCCTCCCCTGAAATACCCCTGCTGTTTAGGAGTCGACATGGCCAGCAGTTGGGAGCTCATCGCGGCACATAAAGACATCCCTGAGATAGCAAAGTTCATCGGCGCCGACAGTCTGGGATATCTTACCGTGGACGCGTTAATTGAAGCAGTCGGCCTTCCCAGAGAGTATTTCTGCCTGGCATGCTTCACCGGCAACTACCCGGTGCCCGTCCAACTCGATATGAACAAACTGTCTTTAGAAATGAAAAAAGGGTGATTCTTGGTTAAAGCTGCCATGCAAAAATCACATCATACCTACCGCGACGCGGGCGTCGATATCGACGCCAACGACCGGCTAAAGGAAATCATCTGTAAACACGCACGTACGACCTTCACCAAAAACGTTGTGAGCGACATCGGGTTCTTTGGCAGCCTTTTCGCACTGAAGGGATTTAAACAGCCGATACTCGTCTCCAGCGCTGACGGCGTCGGCACCAAGATAAAGCTCGCCTGCGCATTGGAGAGGCATGAAGGCATCGGCATGGATATCGTGAACCACTGCGTGAACGATATCCTTACCTGCGGCGCATCTCCGTTATTCTTTCAGGATTACATAGCCATGTCGAAAATGCAGCCTTCGATCGTCGCCGGCATCGTTAAAGGTATGTCAAAAGCCTGCAAGGACGTTGGCTGCGCGCTCATCGGCGGCGAGACGGCGGAGATGCCCGGAACTTATCCTCCTGGAGAATACGACCTGGTCGGATTCATCGTCGGAGGCATTGAGAAATCGAAAATTAAGAACGGCGCATCTATCGTATCCGGCGATGTGCTCATCGGCCTGCCGTCGAGCGGACTGCACACCAACGGCTACTCGCTGGTACGACGCGTTTTCAATACCGACAGCGATCCGTCCAGGCTCAATAGGCACTACCAGCAACTGGGCTGTACCCTGGGCGACGCCCTGCTTGAGCCGCATAGATGTTATTACAAGAAAATAAAGCCGCTGCTGCCAAAGATAAAAGGCCTGGCCCATATCACCGGCGGCGGCTTCACCGGCAACTTGCCTCGCACCTTGCCCGAATCCGTAGCGGCAGTCGTCAAACAAAGCGCGTGGAAGGTACCGCCGTTATTTCAGCTCATCCAGCAAATGGGCAACATTGATGATGGTGAGATGTACCGCGTCTTCAACATGGGCATAGGCATGATCCTTATCTGCGACCCCGCAGACAGCTCCAGCATGATGAAGAAGCTGCCCGGCTCCATCATCATCGGCAAGATAGTAAAGCGTAAATCGAACGAAGAACGCACCAGAATCGTCTAGGAGGCAGGCATTGCGCGCAATCGTAAGCGTATCTGATAAAAAAGGTATCGTCGAGTTTGTTAAAGGCCTTATCGACCTGAAAGTGGAGATATTCAGCACGGGCGGCACTAAGAAAGCATTGGTCGACGCCGGTCTGCCTGTGCACGGCATCAGCGACATCACCGGCTTTCCCGAGATACTGGACGGACGTGTGAAGACCCTGCACCCCATGGTACACGGCGGCATACTGGCGCGGCGCGACCTTGAAGACCACATGTCACAGCTCAAAGAGAAGAACATCACACCCATCGATATGGTCGTCGTTAACCTGTATCCCTTCGTCCAGACCGTGTCGAAAGAAGGAGTTACTCTGACCGACGCGCTGGAGAACATAGACATCGGCGGGCCGACGATGATACGCGCATCGGCCAAGAACTTCCCCGGCGTCATCGTTGTGGTCGACCCGGCGGATTACACGCCGATACTTGAGAAGCTGCGCGCGGGCGACATCGGAATCGACGAGAGAAAGCGACTGGCGCAGAAAGCCTTCCAGCACACTGCGATCTACGACACAGCCATATCGACCTACCTTAGGCCCAAAGAAGAGATATTTCCTGCCGAGATAACAGTCGCCATGCACAAAATCCAGGACCTGAGCTACGGCGAGAACCCTCACCAGAAGGCGGCTTTCTATAAAGAAGAAGTGATAGGCAAGGGCGAATCTGGAATGGCCAACGCGGTGCAGCTCTCCGGCAAGGAGCTTTCATACAATAATATTATGGATATGGACAGCGCCATACGCGCGGCCTGCGAGTTCTCGGAGCCAACCATCGCGATCATCAAGCACACCAACCCGTGCGGCCTGGCCTCGCACCCCCGCCTGGCCGAGGCCTATCGCAGGGCGCTCACCGGCGACCCGGTATCGGCCTTCGGCGGCATAGTCGCCTCCAATGAAAGGATCGATGAGGCCACAGCTATAGAGATATGCAAGACGCATTTTGACGCCATGATCGCACCGGGCTATGACCAGGAAGCGCTCGAGATGCTAACGAAACGCAACATGCGGATCCTCACAATACAGGACATTCCGCCAAGGCATACTACCGCTTTGGAGATGCGGCGCGTAAGCGGCGGCGGCTTTATCGTGCAGACAACCGACTGCACCGCTGACGATATACCAATGAAGACCGTCTCTAAGCGTGAGCCGACGAAACAGGAAATCGCTGATCTTATCTTCGCATGGCGCGCCGTGAAGCTGGTAAAATCCAACGCCATCGTGCTGACGAAGGACAACCATCTGCTGGGCATGGGCGCCGGTCAGCCCAGCCGCGTGGACAGCGTAGCTATAGCGATAAAGAAGGCCGGCGAACGCGCAAAAGGCAGCGTGCTCGGCTCGGACGCCTTCTTCCCTTTCCCCGACGGCGTCGAGCTCGCCGGCGAGGCGGGCATCACCGCTATCATCGAGCCGGGCGGCTCCAAGAAAGACAATGAGGCCATCGCAGCAGCCGACAAGTACAATATAGCCATGGTCTTCACCGGCATGCGCCACTTCAGGCACTAAAATTTAAACGTCATTGCGAGGAGTTCTTCCGTACACTCTGGTTGCGGAAGGACGACGTGGCAATCTTAAGTATAGCTCGGCATGGTGTTCTTCACCTCGCCAAATATGGGGCAATACTTGGTTGAAGGTGAAGAACACCTTCAACAGCGTAAAAAGAGATTGCTTCGCTACGCTCGCAATGACAGAAACAACGCTGGATTACCCGATCAAGTCGGGTAATGACAAGGTAAGATATGACCACCGTCGCCGTATTCATCCCGGTCTATAATGAAGAGGCTGCACTGCCCGGCAGCGTAGCCACGCTGCGCGATTTCCTCGCCAGCAACCTCAAACATGATTGGCACATCGTAATTGCCGATAACGCCTCGACGGACAAGACGTGGGAGATAGCCCAGTCGCTCGCGAAACAATATAACGATGTCGTTCCATTTCACATCGACCAGAAGGGGCGCGGCCGTGCCCTGCGCAAGGTATGGCTCGACAGCAAGGCCGACATCGTGAGCTACATGGATGTCGACTTATCTACCGGCCTCGATGCCTTTCCTAAGCTCGTTCAGGCCATAATCGACGGCGCCGATATCGCCATCGGATCGAGATTGAAGCGCGGCGCTAAAACAACTCGAGGCCATAAACGCGAGTTTACGTCGAGATGCTACAACCTTCTTATCAAGATCATGTTCTTCACGACACTATCCGACGCCCAGTGCGGATTTAAGGCAATGAGCCGTGACTGCGCGCAGAAGATACTTCCTCTAACTAAGAACAACGAATGGTTCTTCGACACAGAGATGCTTCTACTCGCGATGAAGAACGGATATAAAATAGCTGAGATACCTGTAACGTGGGTCGATGACCCCGGAACAACGGTCAATATCAAAAAGACCGTTATCGAGGATTTAAAGGGGCTGGCCAGGATTCGCTTCCACAGGATACCGAAACCGCAGTAAACGTCGATTGTCATCATCCTTCCGCGGAAGGATGATCTAGCTGTCATTCTGAAGGAACGTAGTGACTGAAGAATCTCGTATTTTTTGCCCGCTGAAAGACGAGATGCTTCACTTCGTTCAGCATGACAAACTGTGCTTACTGGATTGCCCGATCAAGTCGGGCAATGACAGGGAGTTAAATTATCTTTAACTCCCTCCTCCACTCCTCCAATAAACTCCTGAACGGCCTGATTGTATGTGTATCCGGCATGCCCGCCAGCAGGGCATCCAGTATCTTGATAGCATCAACCCTGGTTTTAACATTATCCTTTGCGGCTTCTATGAACGGAGCCCACTTCTCTTTCAATTCCGCCGCCTTCTCCGACATATAGCCTTTGAATTCCTCTTCGGTCAGATCGCCTTCATAAAACGCGGCTATCACCCCTTCAATATCGCTGTCTATCCCGTAGATGGTGCTCTCAACCCCGTCCCTGTCGTCGATCGATCCCGGCACATCATATGTAGTGTATTCGGTAGATTCAGGCTGAGACTTACGCATTACCCGCTGACCCATCGATGCAAAACTCGACTTCACCAGCGCCAGGTAGTCAGCTATAATCCTGGACCTGTCCATCTTTGGAGATTCCTCATCCTCGGTCTTCACCGCCTCCTCAACCTTGGCCCTCTCCCTGTCCTCGGCATCCTTTTGGATCAGGAATTTTATCTCCTTCTTCGTCAGCGGCGGATGTGCCTCTATATCCTCAGGTTTTGGCTCATATAGAACCGGCTCCTGGCCCGGATATTTCGCCATCCACTTATCGCCCCAGGTTACAAAATAATCAACCGTCCCCCTTCCTCTCTGGCTGGTCCTCCTATCCAGGAAAGAGAAAGGCCTTACGTCCTCCAGCGCGTAAAAGACCGGAATACTGACCTCACCCAAATCCCCCACCTTTGAGTTGCAGCTAGTTGCCAGTATCTTGCGCAGCACCAGACCGTACCTCTTGGTGACCATCGACACCAGGTAATTAATCAGTTCTGATACAGGCACCCCTTCGATGGAGTGCACAGTGCTGTTAGCATCCCCGTGCCCCGTGAGCATCGGTCCCCTGTAGGGCTGCCCCACCCCGAGCAGCCTGAGCCCATTCAACTCCGACATCCTGTAATGATCGGTTATACCGTACTTGTAATAAATATCGCTGCCGGAGAACTCATACGGCACCTCATATTCCTCGCGGGTCAATAAAAGACCTTTTGGTTTGCCCACGTTCAGAATCACCACCCCCAGCGGCAGGAACCCGTCATCCACCATTATCATCTTTGAATCGGTAGATATGACAAAGACCGTCAGGTTCTTATACGGAAGGGTAGTTAAGAATCTTGTATTGGGCGGCAGGCTGCGTTCGACTACTTCTTTGAGGAACTGCACTTCCTCGCTGGTCTTGAAGTCATAAGGCGCCTGCGGCTGTTCCTCAGACGTATCCCCCGAAGCCGCTGAATTATTTGAGGTCTTCTCTTCCGTCAATTCAAGCCTCCGATATGACAAAGCCCAACAACCGACTAGCGTCGTTGTGAAACAGTCGGATAACAAACAAATTGGCTGGGGAACCAGGATTCGAACCTGGGCTCACAGATCCAGAGTCTGTTGTCCTACCACTAGACGATTCCCCAGCGCGCGTGGATATTATACCGCAAGCTATGGCTCTTGGCAAAGCTCGGTATCGGTATCATCAGAGGATGTAGCACTTGGCCAGTTCAATATGCCGCAGCAATCTGAAAACTGAGGGTCAAAGTTCTTATCGATGAACGAATCGCATCCCTTAATAAGCTGTTTATCATCTTTAAGCTTGTGAATGATGCACTCCTCATCATCGTTGAAATAGTGACATCGATAGCAAGTACCCATAACTAACCCCAATCCTATCCCTGCCGCTTATCGGCCTCACACGCCGCATCCTGATCGCCTAGAGGCATACCGGCCAGGCCGCAGCACCCGGTGGCGCTGCTAAGGCCGAACGGCTGATCCACATAAGAAGCGCATCCCTTAACGAGCTGCTCTGCGGTAGGCTTGCCGTGCATCCTGCAGCTGCCGTCCGGTTGATAATACAGGCAAAATTTACATTCCATAAGTATCACCCTTTTAATAGCTTAAAACAGTAATTGGTTGCTGTCAAAATTTCGACAGCTTATCGATTGCCGATGATATGCGCTTGAGGCACCGGTCTCGACCCAGCACCGACAACGTCTGGAACAGCGGAGGCGCGGCGGTGCGTCCCGTGACCGCTATACGTATCGGGCCAAACAGCACGCCGGGCTTCATCCCAAGTTCATCAGCAAGCGGCCGCAGCGTGCTCTCTAGCGCATCGTGCTCAAACTCGCATCCCGACAGGCGCTCTTTCGCCGCACTTAATGCCGATGCCGCCTTCTGCTTATCCATCCCCTTGACCAGCAGCATTTTCGTATCGTACTCGATCTCATCGAGGAAGAAGAATCCGGCCTGCTCCGCGATCCCCTCCTCCGCAGCCGTGCCGCCAACGGCGGGCGCCCCACCGAAGACCTTGACCCGCTCCCGCATCAGGGAAGCTATCTGTATCAGGTAATCTTTCGAGATAGGACGGGCTACCGACGCGGGCAAATCCCTGTCGAGGAACGGCAGAGCGCGCTCGGCGAAATCGGCATCGCTCAACTCGCGTATGTAGACGCCGTTCATCCAGATAAGCTTGTCCTGGCTGAACACGGCCGCGGTTTTGGATATGCGCTCGATGGTGAAATTCTTTATCAGCTCGTCACGGCTGAATATCTCCGTCTTGTCATCCAGCGCCCACCCGAGCATCGCCAGGAAGTTCAGCATGGCCTCCGGCAGATAGCCTCGATCGCAATAATCGATCAGCGCCGTAGCACCATGGCGTTTGCTCAGCTTGGACTTGTCCGGGCCCAGTATCATGGGCAGGTGCGCATACAGCGGCGGCTCCCAGCCGAACGCATTGTATAGAATCACGTGTCGCGGCGTGGACGAAAGCCACTCGTCGGCGCGCATCACATGCGTGATCTCCATAAAACGGTCGTCGACGATGTTGGCCAGATGATAGGTTGGATAGCCATCCGACTTTAGTAGAACCAGGTCGTCGAGCTCGCTGTTTTCGAATGTGATATCGCCGCGTATCAGGTCATGGAACTTCGTCTGCCCATCGGCCGGAACCTTCAAACGGATTACCGACGGCGCACCTTTCGATTCCAGCTCGACGCGCTCTTTATCGCTTAGGTCGCGGCAGTGGCGGTCGTAGCTGCGAGCCGATTCCTTGCGCTGCGACATCTCGGCCCGCATGCGCTCAAGACGCTCCGGCGTGCAGTAGCATTTGTAGGCGCTGCCGTTATCGAGTAATTGCTGCGCGTGCTTGCGATACAGCTCAACGCGCTCCGACTGGACGTACGGCCCGTAACCGCCGCCGACCTCAGGCCCCTCGTCCCAGTCGAGTCCCAGCCACCTCAGGCTGTCCAGTATCGCCTCCAGCGCCCCATCAACCTTGCGCGTCTGGTCCGTATCCTCGATGCGGACGATAAATTTACCGCCGCTGTGCCTGGCGAACAGCCAGTTGAACAGCGCAGTGCGGATATTACCGATGTGGGGAAACCCCGTGGGGCTGGGGGCGTAGCGCACCCGGACGTTCGTGCTATTCATGTCCATTATTCTAGCATCATCGTAACAAACAGTCTATTCGCATTAAATTACAGTCGCCATCGTACAAACAAACGTAGGGGCACGGCATGCCGTGCCCCTACCATCGCAAATCGAATGTTTCCGGATTACGCCGGGTTGTTCTTCTTGAACTCCTTCATGAACTCGGCAAGCCTCTGCGCACCTTCGAGCGGTACAGCATTGTACATAGACGCGCGTATGCCGCCAACGGAGCGATGACCCTTCAAACCTTTCAATCCTGCCTTGGACGCCTCGGAAGCGAACTTGGCCTCCAACTCCTCGGAGGGAAGGCGGAAGGTGATGTTCATCCTGGACCTGTATCCCGGTTCCGCGTGGCCTTTGTAGTAATCACTGTTACTGTCGATTATGTTGTAAATGATGTCTGCCTTCTTGTTATTAACAGCCTCGATCTTTTCCACGCCGCCCTGCTCCTCGATCCACTGCAGAACCTCATGAACAACGAAGATTGCGGTGACGGGACAGGTGTTAAAGCTGGAGTTGTTCTCCACGTGCGGCTGGTAATTCAGCATCGTGGGGGTATTCGCCGGCGCCTTACCGACAAGGTCTTTGCGGATGATGACACAGGTAACGCCTGCAGGCCCCATGTTCTTCTGCGCACCGGCATAGATAATACCGAATTTGCTGACATCTATCTTCCGTGACAGTATATCGGAAGACATATCGGCCACCAGAGGAACTCTCTTCGTCTCCGGGAACGACTGCCACTGCGTTCCATAGATGGTATTGTTGGATGTGATATGGCAGTAGGCCGCGTCCGGCGTAAGCCTGAGGTCGGTTTGAGCCGGCAATTTCTTGTAGTTGAGCTCCTTCGTAGAGGCGGCTACGTTCACCTTCCCGATAAGTTTGGCCTCTTTGATAGCCCTGCTGGCAAAATAGCCGGTATCGATGTAATCGGCGACCTTGCCGGACGTCAGCAGGTTAATAGGGACCATGGAGAACTGCAGGGTCGCCCCTCCCTGGAGGAACAATACCTTATAGTCATCGGGAATCCCCATGATAGCGTGCAGTTTCTTTTCCGTATCCGCCAGCAGCGCGTCGAATTCCTTGGCGCGATGGCTTATTTCCATAATGGACATGCCGGTATTGGCGAAATTGAGAATAGCCTTGCTGGTGCTCTCTAATACCGGTTCCGGCAGCATGGCCGGGCCGGGGTTGAAAATGATTATGTCGCGTGTCAAATCGGTCTCCTTTCATAAGTGATGCCGACCATTATAATTCTATACGAAACCCCATATACCCGTAAAGACGGCAAATGCCGCAACCTATATGCCGATCAAATGTATGGGCACGGCGTGCCGTGCCCCCTGCCATATCAAACACAAACCGCAGCGACATCCCGCCCGACAATCAATCATTCTCCTTGACAAAGGTAGCTGTAAATTGTAACTTTAGTTGAGATTTCAACCCGAGTCAACTATAGAAAGAGGTACAGGATTCTAATGTCATCATCCTTCCAAACTGTGGAAGGATGATCCGGATGTAGGGGCAGGCCTTGTGCCTGCCCGCCGTGGGCGACCACGAGGGTCGCCCCTACAGATTGCGTCGGACAATGACAAAGAGAAAACAGAAATATAGGGGCTGATTCGCTCTTAATCGAAACCATATTTAGATAGAGAAATATATGACTACACCAAAACCATCGGTGCCCTCCGATTTCATTAGGGACATCATCAACGAAGACCTCAAGTCGAATAAAAACGACGGGCGCGTTCATACACGCTTCCCCCCCGAGCCCAACGGCTACCTCCACATCGGGCACGCCAAATCGATATGCCTCAACTTCGGCATCGCGCAGCAGTACGGCGGCAAGTGCAACCTGCGCTTCGACGACACCAATCCGACCAAGGAAGAGGAAGAATACGTCGAATCAATCAAGGACAGCGTGCGCTGGCTCGGCTTCGACTGGGAGGACAGGCTGTACTTCGCATCCGATTATTTTGAGCAGATGTATGATTATGCCGTCCAGCTTATCAAAGCAGGCAAGGCCTACGTAGACGATCTGAGTGCGGACGAAATAAGGGAATACCGCGGCACGCTGACCCAGCCGGGCAGGAACAGCCCTTACCGAAACCGCTCCATCGAAGAGAACCTCGACCTGTTTCAGCGCATGCGCGCCGGTGAGTTCGATGACGGCTCTCGTGTACTGCGCGCCAAGGTCGATATGTCATCGCCCAACCTTAACCTGCGCGACCCGGTTATGTACCGCATCTTGCACGAGGAGCACCACAACACCGGCGGCAAGTGGTGCGTATACCCGATGTACGACTGGGCGCACGGGCTGGAGGACTCCATCGAAAGGATAACGCACTCGATTTGCACGCTGGAGTTCGAGGACCATCGCCCGCTGTACGACTGGTTTCTCGACCAGTTAAATGTCCATCACCCGAGGCAGATAGAGTTCGCGCGGCTCAATTTGAGCTACACTCTGATGAGCAAACGCAAGCTGCTGCAGCTTGTACAACAGGGCATTGTCGTGGGCTGGGACGACCCGCGATTACCGACCATCGCGGGACTGCGCCGGCGCGGTTATACGCCCGAAGCCATCCGTGACTTCTGCGAGCGCATCGGCGTGGCCAAGACGGACAGCACCATCGACATGGCACTGCTTGAACACTGCGTCAGGGAAGATCTTAATAAGCGGGCCCCCAGAGTGATGGCCGTGGTGCGACCGTTACGCGTCATCATCGACAACTATCCGGAAGGCCAGGTCGAAGAGCTTGACGCCGTCAACAATCCCGAAGACCCGTCGATGGGTTCGCGCAAGGTGCCGTTCTCCCGCGTGCTGTACATCGAGCGAGACGACTTCCGCGAGACTCCGCCCAAGGGCTTCTTCAGACTATTCCTCGACAATGAGGTGCGCCTGCGCTATGCCTACCTGATCAAATGCGTCGATGTGGTGAAAGACAAGAACGGCGAGGCGGTCGAGCTGCATTGCACCTATGATCCGGCCACGCGCGGCGGCAACACGCCGGACGGCCGCAAAGTGAAGGGAACAATTCACTGGCTGTCGGCTCAGCACGCGGTCGAAGCAGAGATGCGGCTGTATGACAGGCTTTTCACCGTGGAGAATCCCAGCGACGTAGTCGAAGGTTGCGAGAGCGTCATCAACCCGAACTCACTCGAAACCGTCAGCGGTTATGTCGAGCCGAGCTTATCCAGCGTGGCGCCTGAAAGCCGGTACCAGTTCGAGCGCCTGGGCTATTTCTGCGCCGACCTGAAGGACTCGACTAAAGAACATCTCGTTTTCAACCGCACCATCGGCCTGCGCGACACCTGGGCCAAGATAGAGAAGAAGGGCTAGACCGTAACTACAGAAGAAAGCGATTATTCCAAACTGTGGAAACTAAACACCTTATCTTTATATTGGTAATAGATATTGCCTTCATCATATGTGGGTTATTCATGTTTATGAATCGCAAGGTAAATCTGCGTGAGTATTTAAAGTGTCCATACTGGCTCTGGAAATCAGATCTTTACAATGCTAGGGGCAATATATTTCGGAAGCTATCTTTTTTTATCGCATTAGTCGCTGTCATCTGGATGTTCTTTTTAATTAAATCAAGTTAATATCACCGGTATAGACAGAGAGTTCCATATAGATTAGCGTCAAACTTATAGCTTCGACACCCTCTTCACTGCCTCCTCCAAATCATGCGGCAGCGGCGCGGTGAACTCCGCCCACTTGCCGTTCGACGGCAGGTTGAAGCCGAGACGGGCAGCGTGCACGAACTGCCTGGCGGCAATATCCGATTTCTTGCCGTAAACGCCATCCCCAACCACCGGGAACCCCAGTGCCGAGAGGTGCACCCTTATCTGATGCGTGCGCCCGGTATCCAGCGTCACTTCAAGCAGCGTGTATCCCTTGAAGTATTTGATAACGCTGTAGCGCGTGCGCGCCTCGCGGCCGGAATCGACAACGGCCATGCGCTTGCGGTTGGACGGATCGCGTCCCATTGGAGCCTCGATAACGCCTTTATCAGGAGTCACACGCCCGTGCACCAGCACGGTATATTGCTTAAGCACTGTGCGCTCTTTGATCTGACTCGAGAGGTCGCGCTGGGCGGCATCGTTCTTGGCTATCATCATCACACCGGAGGTATCTTTATCCAGGCGATGCACGATGCCAGGACGTATCGAGCCGTTGATGCTAAGCGCAGGACAGTGTGCCAGTATCGCGTTCACCAGCGTGTGCTCGGAGTGCCCCGGCGCCGGATGGACCGTCAGACCCGTAGGCTTATCGATGACGAGCACGTCGTCATCCTCATAAACAATCGACAGCGGTATATCCTCGGGCTGTGGAGCGATAGGCTGGGGATCCGGGACATCGACAACGATGCGATCCCCTTCCCGAATCTTGTATCCGCTCTTTGAGGCTCGTCCGTTCACGGTGACAAACCCGTCATCGGTCAAACGCTGCACGTGCGACCGCGACAACTGCGGGCACCGGGCAGCGACGTAGCTGTCGAGGCGGCTCCCCGCTTCGTATGCGACAAGCTCAATCCTTTGACTCAACCTGCTTGGCCTCCTTGCTGTCCTTTTTAATCTTGAAGAGGATATAGATTATGAGCAGCACGACGCCGATATCGATTGCCGAATCCGCCAGGTTGAACACTGGCCACGCGCCGACATCAATGAAATCCGTAACCGCACCGAATCGCACGCGGTCGATAAGGTTCCCTATTGAACCGCCCAAAATCAGTCCAAGCGAAACCTTAACCAGCATGCTATGCGCCATCTTATGGCGTGAATAAAGAAGTATTATTACGACCGACACGATGGCGGCGACCGTTATCAGGAAGGTCTGGTTCGAGAAGAAGCCGAAAACGCCTCCCGTGTTGGTGCCGTAGGTAAAACGGAAAAAGCCCTCTTCCGGTATCGACTCCCCCAGAACCATATTCGCACGCACCAGATACTTTGACAGTTGGTCCAGACCGATAACGATGCCAGCGATAAGGAAGAACCACATCTCACATATCAACGTTTTCCTGTTTATCGATTTCATTCGCATTCAGAGGTACCCGGATATATCATGGCGCTAGTCTAACATAGAAGCAACTGCGGGGCTAGATGCATTTGCTATGCATTCCTTGTCATTGCGAGCGAAGCGAAGCAATCTCCTATTACGCCACACTATACCAACTACTAGATTGCCACGTCGTCCTTCTATAGATTCTTATTATGGAAGGACTCCTCGCAATGACGTTTAAAAAGAGGTGCCCCGATTTATCGGGGCCGGGGGTTTGGGGGTGTCCCCCATTTTTTTTTACATCCCCCAAGATTGGGGGACAGCAGGGGGTTGATTGAGGCTTTTGCCTCATGCCCTCAAAGCAGTACAATTACACCATGGATAAAGGAACCTATATCCTGACGATGAAGCTGGACAAGCCCGCCGACATCACCATCGGCAAGCTGGGGCGCTTCACCTTCCCCGCCGGGCGCTACCTCTATTTCGGCAGCGCCATGAACGGTTTGAACGCCCGCATATTAAGGCATCTGCGAAGCGACAAGAAACTGCACTGGCATATAGATTACTTTCTGAAAAAAGCGACAATAGTCGACGTATGGTACGTTGAAAGCGGGGAGAGGCTGGAGTGCGATTTATGTCAAGAAGCGATGGAATTTCCAGAAGCCCATATTCCGGTCAAAGGATTCGGCTCATCCGATTGCAAGTGTGAATCTCATTTGCTGTATTTCGGATAACCGAGCTACCTGTACCTTTTGACCTCGAAGCGATACAGCTTCACCGGCATGTTAGCGGGAATGCCGGCCTTGGCGCGGCATATCTCGATCTGGTACTGAACCGTATCGACGCCCTCAAGGTCGGGGAGCAGCAATCCGCGGCGACCGCCGGCCTCGACGATGACGCCGTACTTCTTGGGATCAAGTTCAGCCTCACTGGCGACAGGCTCTGGGGCAGTTAGAACATCGACGCTGTATTCGAGCGACGCGAGCTCTTCAGGGGAGACGGCGGGGAAGCGGGGATCGCGGGTGGCGGAACGCACCGCGTTGGCCATAATCTCCTCGGCCACGGTCTTGCGCTCAGGCGCAAAGGTGCCGATGCATCCGCGCAGGTTGCCTCCGATCTTCAGGGAAACAAAAACCCCGGCCTGCTCGCGCATTTCCGGGATTAAATCATCCGGCCCCCGTGGAACCTTCCCCTCGCGCACGTAACTCTCGATGGTACGTCTGGCCAGTTCCACTAACGGATGCATAAGTCCCTCACTTTTTAATGATCACTCCGGCGTAACCTACAACCCTGTGAAAATCGCCGGTCACATCTCCGCTGGTCTGATACATGACCAGCTCCGCTTTCTTCGCGCCCAGCTCCTTACACGCATGTATCATGGTCGCCACAGGAGCGTAGCCGCACATCGTAATGTGGTGTTCTTTGATACGCTTCAAAAGCTCGTCAGCATCGAGCGCGAGTATGGCCTCGATAGCCTTGAAGTCATTCTCCTTTGCCGCCGCCTGCGATTCATAGTGCGACATATCGCTGCTGGCCATAATGACCACCTTACCGTTCGACTCCTTAATTGCCTTCGCTATGCCCTTACCGATATCCTTATACACGTCGCCCGAAGCATCACCCATTAGGACTATCGGAACGAATTTCACGTCCTCTTTGAAATACTGCAGGAACGGCAATTGCACCTCGATCGAGTGTTCGCCAAGATGGGCTTTCTCATCCTTCTGAAGATAGCTTGTCGATGCAAGTATGGCCTTGGCCATCTCGCCGTCTATCTCCATATCGCCAAGCGGCGTGCGCCACGTCCCCTCCGCCATGATGCTGTAGGGCTGTCCCAGCCCCGTATGGTTCGGACCCAATATGACAAAGGTATCCTTGAATTTAATCCTCGATATGACCGCACCCGCCACCGCGCCCGAGAAGTTATATCCCGCATGGGGGGCAAGAACACCAAGCACATCCTCAGCAGGCGTCTTCCTATCGATAAGGTCATCGATCCGCTCTTCAAGGAAAGATCGCGTACCCGGATAAAATCTTCCTGCAACTACTGGAAATCTAAACATCGCATACCTCTCCAACCCTTACATTCACTTCCGCACCGCACTTACGACACCTTGATTTATCCAAACCAATGATTTTTGTATTATAACCGATTCTGGAAATAAGTAAACTACCGCACGAGTAACATTCAGTGTTTTCATGGCTATTCCCAGGCACATTTCCCATGTAGATGAAGCGAAGTCCCGCCTTCATACCGATGTCATAGGCATGCTCAAGCGAGGACAGAGGCGTCGGCGGAATGTGCTCCATCTTATGCTGCGGATAGAAGCGCGTGATATGCCACGGCGTGAGCTCGCCGAGGCTGTCCCTTATCCAGCGCGCTATCCCCTCCAGTTGTTCGTCGTCATCATTCATGGCAGGAGTGATGTTCGTCACCACCTCAACATGCATGTTCCACTTATGTCTGGCCCTCTTTGCCACATCCAGTATGCCGCGCCATTGGGTAACCCTAGCAAGTTCCTTATACAGCCTGTCGCTGAATCCCTTTATATCTACGCGATAAGCGCCCAGATACGGGCCTATCATGTCAAGCGCTTCCTCGGTAATGTAGCCGTTCGTCACATAAACGGTGTACAGGCCTTTCTCCTTCGCCAGCCTGGCCGAATCCAGGGTATATTCGAACCATACGGCCGGTTCGTTATAAGTCCACGCGATACCTGCGCTACCGCTACGCAAGGCGGAATCGACGGCCTGCTCCGGTGTTATCGTTCGCGATCCCTCCAGAGACGACACGTCCGTGCAGGCTATCTGCCAGTTCTGGCAGCCGGTGCAGTGGAAATTGCAGCCCCATGTGCCGAGTGAGTAGACGGAAGTGCCCGGGTAGAAATGGAACAGGGGTTTTTTCTCTATGGGGTCTACAGCGGCCGATGAAACAATAGAGTAGTTCAGGCAGTAGAGGACGCCTTCGATGTTCTGGCGCATGCGGCACACCCCGTACTTGCCGGGGCTGATCTCGCAGCGCCACTGGCATACGTTGCACTTCACACGAGAGCTGGAGAGCTTCTCGTAAAGCAGAGCCTCTCGCATCTCGGTCCTCCAATTATGTATTGTAGTCGAATTGAAAGGACACAGCAAGCCGCACCCCTGCAACTTGGATCGATAAGAGGTACCCCGATGAATCGGGGACGGGGGATTGGGTGTATCCCCTAAACAAAAATCCACTGTAGGGGCGAATGGCCATTCGCCCTTTCTGGATTGCCCGATCAAGTCGGGCAATGACAGTAGTAAATATGGAAGACTACAAGTAGATTCGGTCACATCGACCACCACTCGAACTTGAAAAACAGAGGTACAGGAGACAGCGTCTCCTGACGGGGGATTGGGGGTGTCCCCCATCCTTACTTTTCATCCCCCAAGACTGGGGGATAACAGGGGGTTGACATACCTCAATCACGATTCAAACTTGACCCGCCAGCGTTCCAATTGGTAGACTGGTTACAGATAAATCGCAATCGAGATATTTACAGATGTTTGTTATCGGTCTCACGGGAGGAATACTCAGCGGCAAGAGCACCATAGCTCAGATGCTTGCTGAAAAAGGCGCTGCCGTTATCGACGCCGACAAGCTGGCCCATGAGGCATACAAACCCGACACGCAGCTTAACCAGGAGCTTGTTGATGAATTCGGGCCGGACATCAGAAAAGCGGACGGCTCCATAGACCGTAAGAAGCTGAGTCGTATCGTTTTCGGCGACGAGAAAGCGCTGGCCCGCCTCAATGCGATAGTGCACCCGCGAATGAAAGAAATAGCACGCGGTGAAATCGAGCGTTTCAGAAAGAAAGGCACCCGTGTCGTCGTCCTTGAAGCCGCCCTGCTCATCGAAGCCGCATGGACCGACCTGGTCAACGAGGTGTGGGTGGCGCTCACGCCGCCGGACATAGCAGTACAACGCCTCAAGGAGCGCGGCGGCCTCAGCGAGGATGAAGCGCGGGCGCGCATCCAGGCGCAGCTCCCGCCAGCCGAGCGCGCGAAGCACGCCGATGTCATCATCAATACGGACTGCGACAAATCCGAGGTCAGGGCCCAGGTTGACAAACTATGGAAGACGGTTGCAAACAAGGAGGTTCGCCAGTGACTCCCGCCGATACCAGTAATACTGTTGAGATAATGAGACTTTTCATGGAGCCGAAATCGATTGCGCTCGTCGGCCTGACCAGAGCCACCGGGGCTTTCGGATGGAACGTTATGGAACATCTGAAAGGATACGGTTACAAGGGTAAACTGTACCCTGTGAACCCCGGCGCCGACGAGATACTTGGGATTAAGTGCTACCGTAGCCTTGCGGAGATACCCGACGATATCGACCTCGCCGTTATCCTGACGCCGAGCAGACACGGCCCGAAGCTGGTAAAGGAATGCGTTGATAAAGGCATAAAGGCTATCACTATAGTCGGGCAGGGCTACGCCGACGCGGACGCGGAAGGCAAGAGGCTTCAGGATGAGGTGGTGCGCATCGCGCGCGAGGGAGTCGCCCGCATCGTCGGGCCCAACACGTTCGGCACGGGCAACGCATATCATCACTTCAACACGGCATTCACCCGCATCGCAATGCACGAAGTACCCACCGGCGTGATATGCCAAACCGGTCTCTATATGAGCGGCCTGCCGTACTTCCCTATCGTGGGCAAGGGCATCGATATCGGCAACGCCTGCGATATAGACTTCGCCGACGGGCTGGAATACTTCGAGGACGACCCGATGGTTAAGGTCATCATGCTCTACATAGAAGGAATGAGGAACGGCCGCCGCTTCATGGAAGTCGCCGGACGCGTGTCGAAAAAGAAACCGATACTGGCGCTGAAATCAGGACGCTGCGACGACTCTGCCAGAGCGGCGCAATCGCACTCGGGAAGCCTTGCCGGCAGTGACGAGGTCTACGACGCCGCCTTTAAGCAGTGCGGCGTGCTGCGAGTCACAGGCGAGAACGAATTCCAGGACATGACCAGGGCATTCTTGAAATTGCCGCTGATGAAAGGAAGAAATGTAGGTATCATCAGCATCACGGGCGGCGGCGCCATCATGGCCACGGACGCCTGCGCGCGCCACGGGCTGAAACTGGCCAAACTGTCCGACGCCAGTTTAAAGAAGCTGAAGACCTTAGCCCCGCCCTGGCAGCATCTGGGCAACCCCGCCGATATTTGGCCGCCGTCGATGATAGCAGGCAACCCGCTTCACGTTGTGCTGGCCACAGTCCTAGAAACGTTCGCCGCCGACGATAATGTTGACGGCCTGTTCATCATACTGCCGGGCGAGTACCACCCGCTGATGGACCCCGTGCTCGACTGCTTCAAACTCATAGATAAATACGATAAGCCCGCCGTACTCTGGTGCTACAGCATAGAGATCGATAAGGTAGTGCCTCTGATTGAATCCAGGGGGCGCATCGTGCACTATCACACCATGGATCAAGCCGCTAATGTATTATCTAAACTTAACGATTATTACGAGTACCTTAATCGCGGCGACGTGTAAACGGACAGCGCATGTTTAAAGAAGAGCTAAGGCGAATACTGGCGCAGCGCGAGAAAAAGGTCATTCTGTTCTCAGACAAGCCGTTGCGCCCCGCCGCCGTGCTGATCCCTATCTATAAGAAGGACGGCGAGTGCCACGTACTGCTCACAAAAAGGACCGAGGAGCTGGAATATCATAAAGGGCAGATATGCTTTCCCGGCGGCTCGCATCACGAGACGGACGGCAGCCTTAAGGATACCGCGCTGCGCGAGGCATATGAAGAAGTAGGGATACGGCCGGAGGACGTGGAGATTCTGGGTGAGCTCGACGGCTTCGGCACGCTTACCAGCAACTTTCTCATTACACCGTTCGTAGGCGTCATCCCGTATCCGTACAAATTCGTCGTGAGCGAGCACGAGATCGACGAACTGGTAGAGGTTCCGTTATCGGCGCTGGCAGATGATAGCAACTACTGGGAGGAGATACGCTCTGCCGAGGGAGTCACCGGCAAGGCGAGCTTTTTCAAATACAAGGACAAGGTCGTCTGGGGCGCTACCGCCCGCATCCTCAAACAATTTGTCGACCTCACAATCAAAAAAATCGACGATAATATCGATCCAAAATAAAAGGGGGCGGAAGTTATCTGCCCCCTTCGGCGAGCCCTACACTACTAATCATTTCTTCTCTTTTTTCTCGCCTTCGATGGCCTTCCTGGCCTTGACCTCGATCTTCTTAGGCTTGGCTTCCTCAGCCTTCGGAATCTTTATAGTCAGTACTCCGTCCTCGGTTGTAGCTTCCGCCTTCTCGGTCTTCAGAGAACCCGGCAATCCGATGCTGCGGGCAAAGCTGGTGTGATAATGCTCGCGATAGAGGTAATCCTCATCCTTAACCTCCTTCCCTCCCTCTGCTTTGCCTTTAATAGTAAGGACATCATCAGCTATGTTAATCTCGACATCGTCCTCTTTGACGCCGGGCACGGTCGCCTTTACCACCACCTCATCCTTGGTCTGGTACATATCAATAAGCGGTTGTATCTCCCTATTCATCACCCCTACCGACCTCGAAGGCCGCACGAAGCTGTCCTCCATAAGCTGATCCATCGCCTGCCTCAGGCTCATCAAATCCGAAAATGGTTGCCAGCGAACAATAGCCATGGTATTTTCCTCCTTTCATTTTTAGCTGTCTTCAATACTCAAGAAACTTATTGCCAAGTCTCGATATCAACTTGATTTCCCGCTCTCACATATGAATCACCTCCCGTCTCGTATTTGACTAAAATTAATTTAGCATATTAACAATATTTTGTCAAGATATATCTATAAATATATATAATAATATTGTTGACAAATTAATATACATAGTTTATAGTAGGATTTGAGTGAGGTTAATAATGCCATCGAAAGATCTTTATAAAATACTCGGGCTAAGCAAAACGGCCTCTGATAAGGACATCAAGCAGGCCTATCGCAAGCTGGCCCGCCAGTATCACCCAGACGTGAACCCCGGCAACAAATCGGCCGAGGAAAAATTCAAGGACATCAATAATGCTTATGAAATCCTCTCCGATCCGGAGAAACGCAAGAAGTATGACCAGTTCGGCGACAGGTGGGAATATGCCGACCAGTTCGCAGGAGCGCAGGGCAATCCTTTTGGCGGCTTCTCCGGTTTCAGGAACGCTGGGAATGCCGGTGGCGATAACTTCTCATATCAATACGTGGACATGTCCGACCTGGGTGATATCGGCGAAATATTCAAAGGTTTCACAGGCGGCGGTTTCGGCGGTAGAGGCAGGTCGTCAAGGCCGAGACAGGGAAGAGATATCGAGGCCTCAACCGAGATAACGCTTGAAGAGGCGTACAACGGCACTACACGTCTGATCCAAAACTCATCCGGACGACGTATAGAGGTTAAGATACCTGCCGGCGTCAAGAACGGACAGCGCATCAAGGTTTCGGGTAAAGGCGAACCTGGTATGTCAGGCGGTCCGGCCGGCGATATGTACCTCGCCGTATCGATACTAGAGCATGCCTTATTCCATTTGAAGGGCAACGACATCCATGTTGACGTGGTTGTGTCTCTGGCAGACGCAGTCCTGGGCGGCGAGGCCTCCGTCCCCACTCCCAAAGGCAAGAATCTGGCGTTGAAGATACCCCCCGAGACTCAGAATGGAAAGGTCTTCCGTCTGGCGGGTCAGGGCATGCCGGAGATCGGGAAAGAAAAGAAAGGAGACCTCTTCGCCAAGGTGAAGGTAGTATTGCCGGAGAACCTGACCGAGCATGAGAAGGAGCTTTTCAGGCAGCTGAAGGAAGCAAGACAGAAACGAAATTAATCGTTTAAGGCATTAAGAGGTGCGCTATGACATTCGATAAAGATGAACCTTGTTATGTGATAAGCATCGTTGCTAAAACGCTGGGTGTTCATGCCCAGACGCTGCGCTATTACGAGAAGGTCGGCCTGGTGGAACCGTCCCGTTCCAGAGGCAGGATTCGGCTCTATTCAAATAAGGATATCGAACGTTTGCGGCTGGCGCGGACGTTGATGGACGACTTGGGCGTGAACGTGGCCGGCGTGGATATCATACTCCGGCTCAAAGAGCACATAGCCGTTCTGGAAGCCGAGCTTGAAGAAGCCAAAGAGGAGATAAAACGACTTCGCGACGCGGGGTTGTAGAGACGCAAAATATTGCGTCTCTACTATAGGGTTGAATAATAAATAAACATTTTTATATTTTAAACATATCAGGAGAAACATATGAGACCGGATAAATTTACAGAACAGGCCCAGGAAGCAATAGCATTGTCACAGCAGATAGTGCGGCGCTATCAACACAGCCAGTGGGACGTGGAGCATATCTTTCTGGCGCTCCTTGAACAGAAAAAAGGTCTGACGGGTGAGATACTGCGTAGACTGAAGATACACACAGATGAAGTGCGTATGAAGGTTGAGGCGGCGCTGCAGAAGTCGCCACGTGCTGCCAGCGAAGGTACTATAATCTACGGCACGCCGCGCACGGTGCGCCTGCTCGATAATGCCGAAATGGAGGCGGACAGGCTGAAGGACGAATTCATCGGCACCGAGCATATTCTGATAGCGCTGTGCAGTGTACGTGACGGCGACGCGCCTAAGATACTCGAGGAGTTCGGCATCAATCAAGAAAAGATATATTCCGCGCTCCAGGAGATACGCGGCGGACACCGGGTCACTGACCCGCACGCGGAGAGCAAATACGGCGCGCTGGAGAAATACTGCCGCGACCTGACCATGCTGGCGCGCGAGGGCAAGCTGGACCCGGTTATCGGCCGTGAAGATGAGATAAAGCGCGTTATGCAGGTGCTGACGCGGCGCACCAAGAACAACCCCGTAATCATAGGCGAGGCCGGCGTCGGCAAGACGGCCATCGCAGAGGGCATCGCACAGAAGATAGTCAGCGACGACGTGCCGGACTCACTCAGGAACAAGCGCGTCCTGGCCCTCGATATGGGATCTCTGGTGGCCGGCTCCAAGTTCCGCGGCGAGTTCGAGGAACGTCTCAAAGCTGTAATGGATGAGGTGAGACAGGCCCAGGGTGAAATAGTCCTTTTCATCGACGAGATACATACCGTGGTCGGCGCCGGCGCCGCCGAGGGCGCTATAGACGCTAGCAACATGCTCAAACCAGCGCTGGCCCGCGGCGAACTGCAATGCATCGGCGCGACAACGCTCGACGAATATCGTAAACACATCGAAAAGGACGCCGCTCTGGAGCGACGTCTGCAGCCTGTTTATATCGACCAGCCAAGCGAGGAAGTCGCCATCGAAATGCTGCGCGCCCTGCGCCCGCGATACGAATCGCATCACCGGATACAGATAACGGACTCGGCCATCGAGGCTGCTGCCAGGCTGAGTAACCGCTATATCGCCGACCGTCACCTCCCCGATAAGGCAGTGGACCTCATCGATGAAGCCGCCGCCAAGATAAGGATAGAGGCCGGCAGTCCGCCCGCGGAGATTAAAGCCATGGAGAAGAAGATACGACAGCTCACGGACGAAGAGGAAGCCGCCTCGCAGCGCGGCGATTATGAGAACGCGGCTAAGCTCAAGGCCGAACGTCTCAAGATAGAGGGCGAGTACAACGAGGCGCGCGATAGATGGATGAAGGAAAAGAAGATAGATACCGAGGTCGATGAAGAGGACATCGCCGAGCTGGTATCGAAATGGACCGGCATACCGGTTTCGCGCATGCTGGAACAGGAGATCGATAAGCTGCTCCATATGGAGGATCGCCTGCACGAAAGGATCATCGGGCAGGATGATGCCGTCAGGATCGTCTCCGAATCGATCAGGCGCGCAAGGGCCGGGCTGAAAGACCCCAAACGTCCCATCGGCAGCTTCATCTTCTTGGGCCCAACGGGTGTGGGAAAAACGGAACTGGCGCGCGCGCTGGCAGAGTTCCTATTTGACGACGAGGACGCCATGATACGCCTCGATATGTCAGAGTACATGGAGAAGCACACTACCTCACGCCTTGTCGGCGCACCCCCGGGCTATGTCGGGTACGAGGAAGCGGGACAGCTCACAGAGGCCATACGGCGCCGTCCCTACAAGGTTGTGCTGCTAGACGAGATCGAGAAAGCGCATCCCAACGTCTTCAATATACTGCTGCAGATGCTGGATGACGGCAGGCTCACGGACGGCCACGGCAGGACGGTCGATTTCAAGAACACAGTAATAATAATGACCTCAAACCTGGGTACGGAGGAGTTCCAGCACCAATCCCTCGGCTTTTCACGGGAGGCAAAAGGCGAGGCGGAACGCAGGCGCGGCGCAGTGGAGGACGCGCTGAAAAAGACCTTCCGCCCCGAGTTCCTGAACCGTCTGGATGAGGTCGTGATATTCCAGCCTCTGACCGAGGAACAGATCAAGCAAATCGTCGACCTGGTCTTGAAGGATATCCAGAAACGGCTCGCCGAACGTAAGATCACCGTGGAGTTGACAGAGGCCGCCAAAGACAAGCTGGCCAAAGAAGGCTTCGATCCGGCGTTCGGAGCGAGACCGCTGCGCCGCACCATGCAGCGCCTGGTGGAGAACCCGCTGTCGACGAAGATACTAAAAGGCGAGTTCAAGGAAGGCGACCGCGTCGTCGTGGACGTTGGTCCGGACGGCTTCACCTTCAGCTCTTGACTTCCATCGTTCTTACCTTTACCCTTTTTCGATGAGAGTCTATGAGCGAAGAAGAAAAGAACCCGCCCATGCCTTCAGAAGGTAACTCGGTCATCGCTGTTAAGCCGAACAAAATGAGGCGGTGGGCCAGGCGCCACTGGGTCACTATCGCTACAGTAGCGATAGTCATTATCTTGAGCCTTGTGATCTACGGCACTGGCGGCATCTCCGATGACATCTCGGCATACGGTTACCTGGGCGTCTTTCTGGTATCTCTGCTCGCGGCGACCGTGCTCTTTGTCCCCATACCCAGCATACCGGTCGTCTTCCTTATGGGTGCGATCCTGAACCCGTTCCTAGTAGGATTGATGTCGGGCATAGGCGAGTCGCTGGGCGAGATAACAGGCTATACCGCCGGCTTCAGTGGCAGAGAGACCCTTGATAACAGACAGCGCTATACCAGGGTAAAGGGATGGATGAGGCGCAGGGGCACGCTAGTGCTATTCCTGTTCTCCGCTATACCCAACTTGTTTTTCAAACTGGTCGCCGTCGCCGCCGGAGCTATCAGATATCCGTTCTGGAAATACATGATCGTCATCTTTGCAGGTAAGACTCTCAAAGGCACGGTAATAGCCCTGCTGGGATACTGGTCACTGCGCCTGTTCTTACGAATGTTTATCAATTTTTGACACTGTCTGCCGTTTGTGGTAGTCTGATTATGTATAATAAATATTAGTATCATATTTTTATTATTCTCCCCGGCGGTATGGGGAGGCTTAGCGCGCAATAGTACAATAATCACGGGAACCTTGATTTTAGCTGTGTGTAGGCCCGCCCGAACGGCCGGTGGAGGATGGGAGGAGGCAAACAAATTGAGCCGATCATACAGAAGGAAACGCAGCCGCTTTCCGCAGTTGCCTACTGTTGATTTCCTGGCCGCTATCATCGGACTTATCATCGCGTTATTCTTATCCGTGCTTTTGACATTCCCACTGTCCATGCTCCCGGATAAATGGGGCCAGTTAAGCCCTATCATTGTCGGAGTTGTCCTGTGCCTTGTATTCACCATAATAACAGTGGCCCAGGGCAGGGAGATATTTCAGATATTCGGACTGCATGTTCCCGAGGGCGTGGGCGGAATCGGACGTGAAGGAATCGGTGGCAGGCTTGTGCCGCGCGCCAATCAAATCGTCGTCGATACCAGTTCACTGATCGACGGACGTATCGCCGATATAATCCAGGCTGGATTCATCACGGGCTCGCTCATTATCCCGCGCTTCGTCCTTGACGAACTGCACCACATAGCAGACTCCTACGATGCCGCACGGCGTGTACGCGGCCGACGCGGCCTCGAGGTACTCAACAAGCTGCAGAACGAGCTCGACATACATGTCGAGATATCCGATGTGGACCTAAAGGATATCCCGGACGTGGACAGCAAGCTGGTACGTCTCTCTAAACTGCTGAATTGTCCCATTATCACCAACGACTTTAACCTGAATCAGGTGGCCAAGATACAGGGGCTGGACGTCCTCAATATAAACGACCTGGCCAATGCGGTGAGGCCCGTCGTCATGCCCGGTGAAGAAATCAGCGTCCGCGTAATACAGGAGGGCAAGGAACCCGGCCAGGGAGTGGGCTTCCTGGACGACGGCACGATGATAGTCGTTGAGGACGGCCGTCATTTCTTGAACAGCGATCTGAACGTTGTGGTGACCAGAGTGCTGCAAACGTCGGCGGGGCGCATGATCTTCGCGCACCTGAAAACAAACGGCGACGTGAAACCGCAGTGACGTACACTAACACGGAACGTGCTATGGATAGAGTCGGCGCCGTTATTGTAGCCGCGGGCATGAGTAAACGCATGAGCGGAGCGGACAAGATATTCGCCGCTATTGATGGCGCGCCGCTGCTGGCCCATACCATTGCGGCCTTCCAACGCTCCCCCGTCATCGACCGCATCGTTCTAGTGCTGGCCAAAGCCAGGGTTGGAACCGGCATCGAACTGGTAAAGCAACACCAATGGACCAAAGTGATCGCGGTATGCGCCGGCGGCGCGAGACGCCAGGACTCGGTGGGTGAAGGGCTGAAACGCCTCGGCGATATCGAGTGGGTCATGATACACGACGGCGCGCGCCCGTGCCTGACTCAGGACATCATCGAGAGAGGCCTGGAAGCGGCGCAAGAGAGCGGCGCCGCCATCCCTGCGATACCCTTAGCCGACACCATCAAGGTCGTCTCAGGCGATTCATACGTGGTCGACACACCGCAACGGGACGGTCTCTACGCGGCGCAGACACCCCAGGTATTCAGATTTGATATAATATCCGCGGCCCATCGCATGGCCGAGGACGACGCCACCGACGACGCTGTCCTCGCCGAGCGCGCGGGCCATAAAGTTAAAATCTTTCCGGGATCGAGCACCAACATCAAGGTTACGACGAAGGAAGATTTGATCATCGCAGAAGCTATCATCAAATCAATAGCGAAGAGAAAACATTGAGAGCAGGGATCGGTTTCGACATACATCCGCTGGCCGAAGGGCGCAGACTCGTCCTTGGCGGCGTCGAGCTCAAGTTCGAGCGCGGTCTGGACGGACACAGCGACGCCGATGTACTGGCGCATGCCGTTATCGACGCCCTGCTGGGGGCAGCGGCGCTGGGCGACATCGGGAAACATTTCCCATACATGGACCCTCAGTATAAGGGCATATCCGGCATGGCACTGCTCGAACGCACTCAAACGATACTGAACGACAACGGGGTCACCATCGAAAATATAGACGCAACCGTTATCTGCGAGAAGCCGCGCCTGGCGGATCATACCGACCGCATGCGGGCCAACATCGCCGGGGCGCTGAGCATCGAAACCTCCCAGGTATCGGTCAAGGCCAGTACAACCAACAGCCTCGGCCTTATCGCTCAAGGAGAAGGCATCGCCGCGCTGGCCATAGCAATGATAAAGAAAGACATCGCATGAAGATACTGAACACGCTGTCATCGCAAAAAGAAGAGTTCCTGCCACCCGGATCGACGGTGAAGATGTACGTCTGCGGCGTGACGCCCTACAGCGACAGCCACATCGGGCATGCCATGAGCTACGTGCTCTTCGACGTCATCAGACGCTACCTGGAATACCGGGGCTACAAGGTAAGATACGTGCAGAACGTCACAGACATCGACGACAAGCTTATCAAGCGCGCCAATGAGTCCGGAAGCACGGTCAAGGAGCTGGCCGAGAGGTTCACCGCGTCATATTTCGAGGACATGGACGCCCTCAATATCCAGCGTGCCGACGTGTACCCTAAAGCGACCGAGGAGATACCGAAGATAATAGAGATCATTGAAGGGCTTATCGACAAAGGTCACGCATACGAGGCCAACGGCGATGTTTACTTCCGCGTAGCCGGCTTCCCCGGATACGGCAAGTTGAGCCACCGCAGGCCGGAGGACATGATCTCCGAGCCCGGCAGCGAAAATATCAAGGAAAACCCGATGGACTTTGCGCTGTGGAAGGGCGCCAAGCCCGGCGAGCCGTACTGGGACAGCCCCTGGGGTCCGGGCCGACCCGGATGGCATATCGAGTGCACGGCCATGTCCATCAAATACTTGGGCGAGCAAATCGACATCCACGGCGGCGGCAACGACCTGGTGTTCCCGCACCACGAGAACGAGATCGCGCAATCCGAGGCCTTCACCGGCAAAGCCCCGTTCGCGCGCTGGTGGATACACAACGGACTGCTGCAGCTGGGCAGCCAGAAGATGAGCAAGTCGCTGGGCAATCTTATCACGATAAAAGAAGCCTTGGGTAAACATTCACCCGATGCTATCAGGCTCTTCATCCTCAGTTCGCACTACCGCAGCCCGCTCACCGTCACCGACGACGGCTGGGACGCCGCGGAGAAGGGATCGGAGCGCCTGCGCCAGGCGGCGCGGCGCGGCAGCGATGGGAACAATTCATCCGTCTTCGACGCCGAGGACTACCGCCTGCGCTTCATCGAGGCCATGGACGATGACTTCAACACCGCCCAGGCCATCGCCGCCCTCTTCGACCTGGCGCGGGATATCAACCGTTGCGCCGAGGAAGGCTTATCCGTTATCGACGCGCAAGCATTACTCCTCGATCTCTGCAGCGTCCTTGGCCTGAAGCTGGAGGAAGCTAAGATAGACCTCGATCCAGCGCCCTACCTCGCTCTCGCAAAGGAATCGGGGATAAGCGTCGACGATGGCAAACCGGCGTCACACTATATCGAACAGCTTATCGAGAAACGCATCGAGGCCAGGAAATCCAAGGACTGGGCGCTGGCCGATAACATACGCAAGTCGCTCGCGGCCGAGGGTGTCACGCTCAAGGACACGCCGCAAGGGACGACGTGGAGCTATAAGAGGTAAAAATGGCATTATAGTTATCGCCAAAACATTTCCCTATGACCAAGCACATAATCCTTTAGAAGCGTCCTTCCGCAAACTCTCCCTGTCCCTCTCTTTGATTAAAGAGAGGGAAGACATGTGCAATTCCTCACGACAGCCCCCGCATGCCCGTAGGGGCGATCACAAGGATCGCCCGCCCGTTATGCCACACCCCTACACCTCCGTCATACCGATGAAAACCGGTATCCATGTCACCTTCTGGATTCTCCGATCAAGGCGGAGAATGACAGGTGTGAACGCACCCGGCCAGGCCCGGCCGCCGCGCCTGAATCTCCCCGCTTGATTCGGTTTCCATTACCCCCAGCGGAATTCATGTACATAAAACGGAACAGATTTTATGATTTCTTATCCACATTTAACTGCGTTGACTCAGAGCTATAAACAGGTGTATATTTTCTACCGGATGAAGCGCTTAGATAATTACGATGTACATACCTTAACTTCCTCAATCATAAACTACCCTCAGTTTGTGACATCAGGTGCTCCCCGTATTTCCGTCAACATTTTCGGAAAGGTGAAACCGTGAACAAGTTTATTGCTGTAATCATCACTGCTGCGATTCTCGTATCTACTCTGCTAGGCGGGCTTATCGCACTTCTGCCGCAGGAGGCGGCAGCGGCCCCGGGCGATTCGCCGGCGGACCCAATCTTGATAACCGACCTTGCCGGCCTCCAGGACATGAACTCCAACCTTGCCGCCCACTACGCCCTGGACGCTAACATAGATTTGTCCGGGATCGATCACAACACGTGGAACGGCGGCAATGGATTCCTTCCCATAGGAGACTCGACGACCAAGTTCACCGGCAGCTTCGACGGCAGGGGCTTTTCCATTACGGGACTGTTCATCAACCGATCAGATACCAATTATGTAGGCCTGTTTGGTTATATAGATAGCGGGAGCTCGGTTGGCAACGTGAGCCTTGCTAGCGTGAACATCACCGGACAGCAACGTGTCGGCGGGCTCGTGGGTTACAACAATCAAGGCACTATAATAAATTCTTCCGCCGCTGGAACCGTTAACGGTTCAGGTGATTACGTCGGCGGGCTCGTGGGCAGGAACGAAGATGGAACGGTGAACAACTCTTCCGCCACATGCAACGTAAGCGGGCAGGCAGACGTCGGCGGGCTCGTGGGGCTTATCTTGAACGGCACGGTGAACAACTCGCACGCTACAGGTACAGTGAACGGAACTCAAGATTGCGTCGGCGGACTTGCGGGACGTAACTACGGCATGGTGAATAACTCATACGCCACAGGAACCGTAAACGGCAACAGCAATGTCGGCGGGCTCGTGGGACAGAACTATCAAGGCACAGTGAACAACTCGTACGCCACAGGCGCAGTTGCCAGCACCGTCAACTGCGTCGGCGGGCTCGTGGGACAGAACTATTACGGCACGGTGAACAACTCGTACGCCACAGGAACCGTAAACGGCAACAGCTACGTCGGCGGTCTCGTAGGTTACAGATATCAAGGCACGGTGAACAACTCCTACGCCACAGGAACCGTGAGCGGCACGGGAGACTACGCCGTCGGCGGGCTTGCGGGATATAACGGCGGCACGGTGAGCAATTGTTACGCCACCGGTAATGTCGCTGGAAAACGCCGCGCCGGCGGACTGGTGGGTTGGCAAGACAGTTATACGGTGAGCAATTCTTACGCAACCGGTAGCGTTAACTGCCCTGACGAAACCGGCGGGCTCGTGGGTTACAGCGAAGGCGGCACGGTGAATAATTCTTACGCAACCGGCGCCGTTAACGGCTCCACCGAGGTAGGCGGGCTTGTGGGACTGAAAGATGGCGGCACGGTGAATAATTCTTACGCCATAGGCAAAGTAAGCGGGGTTACAGACATCGGCGGGCTTGTGGGCAAGCAAAGCAGCGGCACGGTGACCGCCAGCTTCTATGACCGGGAAACCACCGGCCGGGACGATACCGGCAAAGGCGAGCCGAAAACCACCGCGGAGATGAAAAACATTGCAACATTCACCGGCTGGGATATTCAGGGAAACGCAACCAACAATATAAACAACGGCTATCCCTTCCTGTCATGGCAGATACCGGGCAATTCCCCCGTATGGTATATCTACAGCGGGACATCGCCTACACCTACGCCAACACCTACTCCTACTCCATCGCCGACACCCACACCGACATCTACACCGGTACCACAGTATGACTCCTATTACGGCGGCGGCGGAGACTCAGGCTGGATGCCACCCACCGCGGGACTTTTCGTGCTGGGCCAGGGTGACAGATGGGAGCTATCATCCGCCGGATTCTTCTTGGATGATGCCGTCGTATCTTCGGGGGACGGCTCGGTCACCGTCTCGATACCGGCCAATACACAGGCGCTGGGGGCCAACGGCCTGCCTGTTACGGAAATAACAGTTAATCTAATCGACCCTCCGCCGGCCCCGGAGGGCATGCACATACTGGCAGCCTTCTCCTTCCAGCCGAGCGGAGCCACCTTCAGCCCCGGGATAGAGATAACCATCGCCTTCGATCCTTCCGAGGTGGGTGAAGGAGAGACCGTGGCCATCGCCTTCTTCAACGAGGCCACTCAATCATGGGAAATCGTGGAGGGCACCGTCAGCGGCGGCACCGCCACTTTCACAATCGATCACTTCACCGTTTTCGCCGTCTTGGCCGGCCCTTCCGAACAAGCTCCCGGCGATGAGCCAACCCCCACTCCAGCGGCTACAAATGCCCCGCCTGCTGCCTCGGTTGACGAATCGGGAGGACTGAGCGCCGCAACGTGGGTCGGAATTGCCGTAGGCATAATTCTGGTCATCCTGATCGCGATCTTGCTCTTCCGACGCAGGATGGTTAATTACTAGGTAACGAACGCAGAGAAAACGACGGGGGAGCCTGAACGGCTCCCCTTTTTATTTCCGCAATCGACACCCCACGGAACTTATCGCTGTTGAAGGTGTTCTTCACCTTCAACAATGGTTTTGGCGAGGTGAATCCTTCCACACAATGTTGATCATGGAAGGACACGCCGAGAGACAAATACATTCCGCAAAATATGACGGGTTCCCGCCCTACTCCATCGACGCTACATCACATACGTCGCTATCACAATGCCAATCGACATCAGCAGCGGCGTGACCAGCACCGTGATAACATCCGCGCCCAGGGCCGGAATCAGCTTGGACATATCGTTATTGTGCTTAACCGCTGCATTCATCGCCTTGAACCCTAAAGGCAGGGTCAGCAAACCCACGAGCGCCAGCCAGGGCAGCACGCCAGCGGCGGCTCCGGCGATTATGGCTACGTACGCCCCTATCAGGAACGCGCTGTAAACGATGCCTGCCTTTGTCTTGCCGAGGATGATCGGGAGGTGCTTGCGGCCCGCCGGTTTATCGGCCTCCACGTCGGGGAACTCGTTAATCAGAAGCAGATCGGCGATGAGCAGTCCGGCCACCACGGATACGACGATGGCGCCCGCGCTGTAATACTGCCCGCTCTGCGTTACATACGTCCCGAAGACCATGAGACCGAACCCGAGACCGGGGCCAACGATCTCCGTGATTCCTGGCAGCCTGGTGAGATAGGGCGTGTACAGAAAGACAATGAGCACGCCGAGGATGCCGACCGGAGCTATCTTCCACTGATATACCGTGATGAAATATATGCCGATGGCGGCCGTTATCGCCAGACAGGACAGGCCGAAGATCAGGACTTTCTTGGCATCGAGCTTCCCGGACGGCAGAGCCTTGCTGCCGCCGGAGAACGGCGTAGGTTTGGTGTTGAAATCGATGCCGGTCTTGTAATCAGAGTATTCATTGAGAATATTCACGGCCATATGAGCGAAAAACGCGCCGATAAACGCCAGCGCGAAGTAGAGAGGCCGGAAAGCGTAGTCCTCGAACAACGACACGGCCACTCCGGTGAAGAGGCAAACCGGCACCAATAGCAGAAAGCTCGGCCTTGCCGGCATCAACCACGTCTTCAAGTTTCCCATCTGTGCCTTCCTTTTATTGATTTTTGCTTTTCCCTGTTCTCAATGACGTCTTCGTAGCGCCCACCTTGACCTCGTCCCCTATCTTGGCCCTGAGATAGCTGGCGGCGCTGCCCTGCGTAATGGACACCTCCAGCCTGTCGTCCGACCCGAATATGGCCAGCAGGCCTTCCTCGTCCTCGTAGGAGGTGCTTATATCGTCGATGATGTGGCCGAAGACCTCTATGAAAACCCGTCCCTTCGGCATGTCCTCTTTCATGATGTCCGTGATGAGGTTGCCGAAGTGATCGATGTGTATCACCTTGCCGATGAGCGTCCCATCCTCGTGATGGTACGGCCGCGAGAGCGTCACGCCGGAGAGCGACGTGATGGGCGTGCCCAGTTCATGCGGCGCGACCCCGATCGATAAGTGCGCCGCGACGGGTGCGAATATGTCGCGGCCGTGAAAGGTATGGCTCACCGGATGCAGCCAGTAGCGCTCGTTGGTCAGCTCGAACGCGTGCATTCGTGGGGTCGCCTGCGACGCCACGTAGCTGAACACGCCATTGTCCGGCCCGATGTAATACGAATTAGGTCCGACGAGGAGCACCGCCCTGCGCTTCGTGCCGACGCCGGGATCGATGACCGCCACATGGATAGTGCCCTCGGGGAAGTAGCCAGCCGCTGTGCTCAGGATGTATGCCGCCTGCGTTATGTTCTGCGGCCTCACGGTGTGGCAGATATCGACGATATTAGCATTCGGGTTAATGCTAAGGATGACGCCCTTCATGATCGATACGTAGGCATCATCCGTGCCGAAATCCGTGGTCAGCGTGATAACGGTCATGGCGTCATGAAACCCTGACAGCGAATATGGATATTAAAACGAAAATGATCATCATGACAATTGTCATGCGGAAAAGCGTCTTCTCTATGCCGCGTTTAGTGCGGTAGGCGCCCGTCTGCTGCCCGAATATGCCTCCAAGCCCACCCCCTCTTACCTGAAGCAGCAGCGCTATGATTAGCACGATTGCCACTATCAATTGGGCTATTTCCATATACGTCTTCATACTCAGCCTTCCAACCTCTCCCTCAATAGTTTATTCACAAGAGCGGGATTGGCCCGCCCCTTGGTTAACCTCATTATCTGCCCCACCAGGAAACCCTGCGCCTTCTCCTTGCCCTGCTTGAAGTCGGCTACAGGCTGTGGATTGTCAGCAATGACCCTGTCTATTATATCCTCTATCTCTTTAGTATCGCTAATCTGCGAGAGCCCTCTCTCGGCGATTATCTCATCGGCCTTCCTTCCCGTATTGAACATGTCCTCACAAACCACCTTGGCCGCCGAAACGCTAAGGGTCCCGTCGTCGATCTTTCCTATCATACCTACAAGATGTTCCGGCGTTACCTTTGACGCCTCTATGTCGATATCGTTCGCGTTGAGCAACCGGAACAATTCACCCGTCATCCAATTGCTTATGACCTTCGCCTGTTTTTTCCCGGACTGACTGCCGCTCAAAGCGACGCAGCGCTCGAAGAACACGGACATCGATTTCGAGCTGGTAAGAAGGCCGGCGTCGTATTCAGACAGGCCGTATTCGGCGATGAACCTGTCACGCTTGGCGATAGGCAGTTCCGGCAGCAGCGCCTCTATCTCCTGCACCCAGCTGCGGCTGAAAGAAAGCGGGGGCAGATCGGGCTCCGGGAAGTAGCGGTAATCATGAGCGTATTCCTTGCTGCGCTGCGAAACCGTGACGCCGCGGTCGTCGACCCAGCCCCTGGTCTCCTGCTCCACGCGTCCGCCGCTCTCAACCACATCCCTCTGCCGTCTCTGCTCGAACTCCAGGGCTCGGAACACCGCCTTGAAGCTGTTCATGTTCTTTACTTCCACCTTGGACGAGAGAGCGCCACCGGGTTCTCTTATGCTGATATTGGCATCGCAGCGAAAGCTGCCCTCCTCCATATTGCCGCTGGATACGCCAAGGAACTGAAGTATAGCTCTGAGATTCACCAGGTACTGCCGCGCCTCCTCCGGCGATCGTATGTCCGGCTCGCCGACGATCTCCATGAGCGGCGTGCCGGCGCGATTGACATCGACGAGGCTGTACGGCTCTCCGCCCGATTCATTGCGATGGGTAAGCTTGGCGGTGTCCTCCTCAAGATGAACCCTGGTTATGCCGATCCGCCTAGTTGCGCTGTCGACCTTAACCTCCAGCCAGCCGCCCACGCCGATGGGCGCATCGTATTGCGATATCTGATACCCCTTCATCAGGTCGGGGTAGGGATAGTTCTTGCGGTCGAACTTGGAATACTCCGGTATTTCACAGTGCAGAGCCAGCGCCGTCATCGCCGTGTATTCAAGGGCTTTTTTGTTTATTACGGGCATAACGCCCGGCATGCCCAGGCACACGGGACAGACATGTGTATTGGGCTCGGCGCTCGAATAGTCAGCGCTGCAGGCACAGAACATCTTGCTCTTTGTAAGCAGTTGCGAGTGTACCTCCAGCCCGATGACGGTTTCAAATTCCATACGTGGTAGTATAGCAACCTTTTTATACTTGGGCAAGTTGTAGTTTATATTTTATGTCTAGTATCGGCCAACGACTTCACAGCTGCGGCGCGCGGTATATTACGTACGGGCGCGTTCAGCTCGCGCCCGTACATTTATGGCTGCTATAAACGCAACGAAGGGTCGTCGCTCGCCGTGCCATCTGTAACAGAGGTACAGGAGACTCGTCTCCTGACGGGGTTTTAGGGGTGTCCCCTAACTCTTTTTTACATCCCCCAAGATTGGGGGATAAAGGGGGTTGAACATCCAATATACCTTGACAACACATCGGGCCGACTGGTATCTTTTGCTGGAGCGTATCGTGGAACAATTTTTATCGGATCACGGCTTTGCGGAACCCATCATAGTTTTCATCCTCTCGTTGCTTCCAATCTCGGAACTGCGCGGCGCTTTGCTTGTCGGTATACCCGTATACGACATGCACTGGTATACAGTATTGCCCATAGCGATAATTGGGAACCTGCTCCCGATACCTTTCTTATTTTTCTTCCTCGACCGCATAAGACGCCTGTTTCTAAAAATGGGATTCCTGGGCGTACTTTCCGAGAAATATATCGAGAGCGCCGAGCGCCGCTCCGATGCGATACGGAAATATGGAAAGATCGGACTCGCCGTGTTCGTAGCCATACCCCTGCCTATAACCGGCGCCTGGACGGGCACGGTGGCCGCCTGCCTGCTGGGCATGAGATTCAGGGACGCCTTTCCCTCGATCGTAGCCGGTGTAATCGGTGCAGGCATAATAATGACCGTCTTCTGCCTGCTGAAGTGGACCGGGGCCATTATAGCAGGAGTGTTGCTCTGCACTTTGATCGCCTTCTGGTTGTGGCCCAGGAAAAAGAAGGAGCCGATAGATAAGGGCTAATCACCGCTCCAAGCGTCCTCCCCTATCAGAGGCACGAAACGGCACGAGGTCAGGTTGTTTACCTCCGTTTCATTCTCGCGTTTTATCACCTGAAGCAGCATCTGTTCCCAGCGCGAGCCCACCGGAATAACCAGCCTGCCCCCCTCTTTTAATTGGTCTACCAGCGCATGCGGAACCTTGGGGGCCGCCGCTGTTACAAGTATCGCATCATAGGGGCCGTCGTCCGGCCAGCCGAGAACGTCCGACGCAATACGAAACGAGATGTTAGTGTAGCCCATATTGTTGAGGATGGTCTCAGCCGATTTTGACAGGCCCGGCAGCCGCTCGACCGTAATCACCTGCCCGGCCAGGTCTGCGAGTATGGCCGTCTGGTATCCGCTGCCTGTGCCCAGCTCCAGTACCTTGCTATAATCATCAATCTCAAGAGCCTGAGTCATCAGCGCCACGATGAAGGGCTGCGATATAGTCTGGCCCTCCCCAATCGGCAGCGGCCGGTCATCGTAAGCGTAAGGGTAGTTCACCGCCGTGACGAAAAGTTCGCGTGGCACGCGCCACATCGCGTCCAGGATGCGCTTGTCGCTTATATCGCGGCGCAGCCTCCTGAATAATTCCTCTCTGCTTCCTGCCAGATCCATCGAATTACCGCCATTCAGCTTTCTATTGCAATCTACCACAGACAGCATTACATCATCAAGCGCATAGCTGTCGACTTGCGGCACGGCCGCTCCGGAGGTTTGACTGAGATTTAAGTTATGTTATTATATGTTATTGTGTTCAGTATGTGCGAAATGACGGATTGGACTATGAACCCGCTGATTCATTTACATGATGTCTTGAGAGGGGGATCGTTTAATTGAATAGTCGAGTAGTAGTCACAGGCATAGGGATGGTGACTCCCGTTGGTCTCGATGTATCTTCTACATGGCAGAATCTGATAAACGGCGAGTCCGGTGTCGACGTGATCACGCAATTCGACCCGGCGATCACCGAAACCAAGATCGCAGCGGAGGTTAAAGGATTCGACCCGACGCAGTATATAGACCGCAAGGAAGCGCGGCACATGGATCGATTCGTGCAACTGGCCGTGGTTTCCGCGCTCCAGGCGGTGAACCACGCCGGCATTAAGGACATCCCCTCCCAGGAGACCGGCGTAATAATCGGGTGCGGATTGGGCGGACTGACAACATTGCTGGGCCAATATGAAGTGATGAAAGAAAAAGGGGCGGACAGGGTCAGTCCTTTTCTTATACCGATGATGATACCTGATATGGCGTCCGGGCAGGTTTCGATAATGCTGGGCGCCAAGGGGCCCAACTTCTGTACCGCTTCGGCCTGCGCCAGCGGCTCCGATGCCATAGGTACGTCGTACGAGATAATCAAGAGGGGAAGGGTATCTGTGATGATCGCCGGCGGCGCCGAGTCGGTCATGACGCCTATCGCCTTCGCCGGTTTCAACTCGGCCCGCGCTCTCTCGATCAGGAATAACGAGCCCAAGAAAGCCTCGCGCCCGTTCGACGCGGAGCGGGACGGGTTCATCATCGGCGAGGGGGCGGCGGTGCTTGTCCTGGAGAGCCTTGAACATGCCGAGAAGCGGGGCGCAAATATACTGGCGGAGCTCGTGGGCTACGGCGCTACCAGCGACGCATTCCATATCACGCAGCCGGCAGCAGGCGGCGAGGGCGGGGCCAGGGCTATGGCCACAGCGCTGAAAGAGGCGGGCTTGGAGCCCTCTCAGATTGACTATATCAACGCGCACGGCACCTCAACTCCGTTGAACGATAAGAACGAAACGATGGCTATCAAAACCGTCTTTAAAGATTACGCGTACAAGGTTCCCGTGAGCTCCACAAAATCGATGACAGGGCACCTGCTCGGCGCTGCCGGTTCGGTAGAGGCGGCGATAAGCATACTCGCGATCCAGAACGGCGTCATCCCGCCGACGATGAACCTGACGAATCCGGACCCTGAATGCGACCTGGACTACGTGCCCAACACGTCTAGAAAAGCGGCGCTGTCAACAGTACTCTCCAACGTGTTCGGCTTCGGCGGTCACAACTCGACCCTTATCTTCCGCAGATTCGAGGGGAGATAGTGAAACGCAACAGCTGGCAGGTGCTTCCCCGGATATCGGAAGAACATCTAAATAACATCACTCAAAAAGCCGGGGCCGGTCTTTCTCCGCTCACCGTCCAGCTGCTTTACAACAGGGGCATAATTACTTCCGAGACGATTGAGTCCTTTCTCGCCGCTGATGAACGCCTACACAACGACCCTCTCCTACTTCCCGATATTGATGATGCCGTGGCGAGGATAAGGAGCGCCCTGGAATCCGGGGAGAAGATTGCCATATACGGCGATTTCGACGCCGACGGCATCACCGCTACCACACTATTGAACGAAGGGCTCAAGGCTCTCGGCGCGGATGTGGTCTCTTATATCCCTCACCGCGGCGACGAGGGATACGGCTTGAATAACGCCGCTATATCATACCTTTCGGGAGAAGGCATAAGTCTGCTGATCACAGCCGATTGCGGCATCAGCGCCGGTCCGGAGATTATTGAAGCGAACAGGCTTGGCATGGATGTGGTTGTTACGGATCACCATAACATCCCGGCGGAGATGCCGCCCGCCGTCGCCGTAATCGACCCAAAGCGCGGCGACTCCCGGTATCCGTTTAACGACCTCGCCGGAGTGGGCGTCGCATACAAGCTTTTGCAAGCGATTAACGGCTCGCTGAAATCAGATAAAAATGTTGAATCGTTCCTGGACCTCGTGGCACTGGGCACCGTAGCCGACATGGTTTCCCTGCTTGAAGAGAACAGATATCTGGTAAAACGGGGGCTGGAGATACTGCGGAAGACGAAGCGGGTGGGTATTAAAGAACTGGCAAAGTGTGCAGGAATACCCGCCTCCGCCATCGATACCGAAGTTATTTCCTGGGTGCTGGCGCCAAGGCTGAACGCGGCCGGGAGACTGGATCACGCCGGCATAGGATTAAAGTTGCTCTCCACGGATTCGGTCGATGAGGCGCGGAAGCTTGCCGAGTTGCTTGAGAAAAAGAACAGCGAACGGCAGCGTCTGACCGAGGTCCTTATCGCCAAGGCAAAAGAGCAGATCGTCAAAGAGACTGCCGACGCTCCGCTGATCATGGTGGGAGGACACGATTTCCACAGCGGTGTTGTGGGGGTGGTAGCAGGCAAGCTTGCGGAAGAGTTCTACCGTCCAGCCGTGGTATTCGAACAAGGGTCCGAATGGACAAAAGGCAGCGCCAGGAGCGTTCCCGAAGTCAGCATCATAGAGGCCTTGAGCGGTTGCAGCGATCTACTTCATCGCTACGGGGGTCACCCCATGGCGGCGGGATTTACGATCGCTACGAATAAACTGAGCGAATTGCGCATGAGGTTGACGGAGAAGATCGCGGAGCAGGCTGATCTGCTTGAGGTTCATCCTCATATTCTGGTCGATGCCGAAGTTCATTTGACCGAGCTGGAAGGAAACGCCTTCAAGATGATCCAACAATTGGCTCCATTCGGCTCCGCGAATCCATATCCGGTTTTCCTGGCGCGAGGCATCACCGTCGAAGACTGCAAATGCGTCGGCAACAACGGAGACCACCTGAAATTCAAACTGAGCGACGGCAGCACAAAATGGGACGGCATCGCTTTTAAAAAGGGGAGGTTCTTGAAAGAGGTGAGCCCCCGTATCGATATTATTTTTAACCTACAGATCAACGAATGGCGCGGCAGAGCATCTCTTCAGCTCAATATCATAGATTTTCTTCCCTCCAATTAATATCCGGATTGTCAAAGCTGTCCGCAACTCAGGCTAGTGCATTTTTTATAGCGTTATGTTAAAATGGCTTCACTATAAATTGCCAAAGGAGCAATGAATGAGGAATCTCGTCAAATCCTTTCTTAACTATCTTGCTATTGAGAAAGGATTTTCAGTTAATACCATCGGCGCTTACAGGAATGACCTGGATCAGCTCGCCGGTTTTATTGAGGGAACGGCATCCGCAAAGGGGTTCAAGGCTGATTGGACATCGGTGGACCGCAATTTGCTGATTAGTTATATCATCGATCTTAAGGATAGGAATTATTCATCGGCCACAGTGGCCAGGAAAGTAGCGGCGGTAAAATCGTTCTTTGCCTTCCTCGTTGCCGAACGGAAGATTCAAAACGACCCAACCGAAAATATCAGTTCCCCCAAGGTAAATAAATCTCTGCCCAAGCCCCTATCGTTGCAGGAAGTTGACGCGCTGCTGGCCCAGCCGGCAAAATCATCGGCGCCTGAAGCAATGAGGGACGTCGCCATGCTCGAACTGTTGTACGCATGCGGTATGAGGGTCTCCGAGCTTGTAGACTTGAACGTTAATGATATAAATCTCAAGGCTAGCTTTGTGCGCTGTCTGGGTAAAGGCTCCAAGGAACGCATTATACCGATACATGATAGAGCGATTCGAAGTATTAAGGATTATATCTCGGAAGGGCGCCCTCAACTTTTGAAAGGCAAAGAGGAGCACGCCCTGTTCCTGAACAGGCGCGGCGAGCGGTTAACGAGGCAGGGTTTCTGGCTGATATTAAAGGGGCATGCCAAAGCCGCCGGCATCAAGAAGGCGGTGACGCCCCATACCCTGAGACACAGCTTCGCGACTCATATACTGAATGGAGGGGCGGACTTGAGATCTGTTCAGGAGCTTCTCGGTCATGCCAACATATCTTCAACGCAAATATATACGCACCTGACGAGCGAGCACGTCCGTCATTCGTACGACAAGGCTCACCCGAGAGCCGAGAAATAGCGGATAGCGATTAAAGGAGTTGTATGGCAAGCGAAACGCTGAAAGGAATTCTAATCGGGATAAGGGACGGTGTAAACGGGCCGGTACTTGTTATCAACATTAGAGGCCAGGAGAAAAAGCTGGATTTAAAGTGTCAGGTAAGCATAGATTTCGCTTTTAAGCGGATGAATACGCCTGTGACATGCCAGGTAGAAGATGGAAATGTGGTTAAGGTGAGTTAAGATGACAAAAAGGTCTCATCAGATTGCATCAAGGCAGGCTGCGATAAGCAGGGAAAGAAAAAGGAAGAAAAAATCGCAGTCTTCCGACAAGCATGTTGAATCTTCGGGCGTTCCGGCCTCAACCGGAACCGCGGTCACTTCTTCGAGTGTAAGCTCCGAGATAGTTGAGAAGCCGGCGCGCAATATATCAGCGAAGCCTTCTCAATCAGCTCAACTGGATGAGAACCGGTACCAGTACGTGGTTCGCGATATCCGCAAGATCGCCATAGTCGCGGTGCCCCTGGTCCTCATCCTGATAGTTCTTGCCTTCGTGCTTTGATCAGGGAAAGCGTCTCATGGACAAAAAGCGCCTGCAGAAGCAGATCGACGCGTTGCCTCAACAATCGGGCGTTTACATCTTCAAAGACGGCGCCGGCGGCGTGATTTATGTCGGCAAGGCAGCCAACCTTCGCAGCAGGGTTAGAAGCTACTTCGGTGTTGAAGAGGGGCTGTCCCGCAAACAGCTCAGGATGCTCTCCTACATATCCGATTTCGAATTCATCGTTACGGATTCGGAGCAGGAAGCGCTGATCCTTGAGAACAACCTGATCAAGAAATACCGGCCCCGTTACAACGTGCGTCTCAAGGACGATAAGACATACCCTTACCTCAAGATAGATATCTGCAACAGTTGGCCGCGCGTTTTCATCACCAGGCACATGGAAAAGGACGGCTCGCGCTACTTCGGGCCGTATGCCAGCGCACAATCCGTGAGGAGAACGCTGAACCTTTTGAAACAGCTCTTCCCTTTCCGTTCCTGCAAGCGCACCATCACAGGGAAAGACAGCAGGCCGTGCCTCGAGTATTACATTCACCGCTGCTGCGGCCCCTGCGTGGGGGACGTGTCCGAGGAGGAATACGGAGCGATAATCAATCAGGTGATAATGTTCTTGGACGGCAAAAGGGACGACATTTTACGGGAACTGCGGCTGGAGATGGCCTCGGCTGCGGGATGCATGGATTACGAGCGCGCGGCGGTGCTGCGCGACCAGATACGTTCGGTTGAGATGGTCACGCAGCATCAGAGGGTAGCCGCCGCTGAAGGCGATGATCAGGACGTCATCGCCTTCGCCAGGAACTACGACCAGGCGTATGTACAGATATTCTTTATCAGGGAAGGCAAGCTTGTCGAAAAGGACAATTTCACAGTGCTGGGTGTGCAAGAGGAGGATGATGGAAAGATAATGGCAAGCTTCCTCAATCAGTTCTACAGTTCGTCATCCTATATACCGCCCCTGATACTTCTGCAGCATCAGCCGGACGACTTCTTCCTACTTGAGGAATGGCTCTCCTGCAAACGCGGCTCCAGTGTCAGGCTCCACGTTCCTTTCCGCGGCGATAAGAAGAAGCTTGTGGACATGGTCGCCGAGAACGCTGTACACGGCATCGAGCAGATGATAGTCAATGACCTGTCGGATACGGATAAAACATCATCGACACTTACGGCATTGAAAGAGGCCATACATCTCCCCGGTACGCTGCACCGTATCGAGTGCTACGATATCTCTAATATACAGGGTAAGGCAGCTGTGGGCAGTATGGTAGTCTTCGAGAACGGCCTGCCGAAGAAAGCCCATTACCGCCGTTTCCGCATCAAGAGCGTGGGCGGCATAGACGATTACGCCATGATGAAAGAGATACTGAGAAGGCGTTTCAGCAGGGTGGGCCAGTCGGAGGGCTCCTGGGGTCTGGTCCCGGACCTGGTGATAATAGACGGCGGCAGGGGACATTTGAACGCGGCGCTGGATGAGATGAGCAACCTCGAGGTAAACTACATTCCTGTGGCCGGCATCGCTAAGGAAAACGAGGAGATATTCCTTTCGGGAATCGATGAGCCCGTGGTGCTGCCGCGCGACTCCGATGCGCTGCATCTGGTCCAACGTATCCGCGACGAGGCGCATCGTTTTGCTATCGGCTACCATCATAAGGTAAGTGCTAAGGAAACAATGAGATCCGCGCTCGACGGCGTGTCCGGCATCGGACCCAGGCGCAAGAAGGCGCTGCTGCTAAAATTCGGCTCGATGAAGGGTATACGCGAGGCGGCCATAGACGACATTGCGGCGGTTCCGGGCATGACGCGCCCGCTGGCGCAGAGGTTGAAAGAGAGCTTATAGGCTGTCGGCCGGACTGACGAGGGCTTTCATCCGGCGATGCGATTTCCACAAGTAAAGTCCGATTACAGCTTTGTTGTTTCCTGGTAGTCGCGGGTGTAGCTTACAGTTTTGATCTTCCACATTCCATCCACTTTAACATATTCGTCTTCGTAGTAGGCCCAGCCGTTCAAGAACGGCTTTTGATTAATCACTATATAGTCGTGAAATTTCCAGACGCCCCTGGCCGTACCATCAGCGTTGACCTCGACTTCAGGCGTGTGGCATTCGTGTGAACTGGTGACGACGCCTTCTTTGAGGCAGCCTCCAAGAAAATCGATTATCGCATCCCTTCCTATATAGTCATTGTTTTCGCCATAATGCGCCTCTGCGTCCTCTACGAAACATTCCTCCAGTTCCTTCCATATCTTCCTGTCCACACAGCGGATGTATTTCCCCTTGAGTCTTTTTATGGCCTCGATGTCTTCAAGGATACCGATCCTGATTTCGAGTTCTTCGTTATCGCACATTGGCGCCTCCTAATATGGTAGATAGGATACTACTATCTCGGTCAATCCTCTATTAATGCCAAGATGCCGTTGGAACGTAGGGGCTTGATTAATCAAGCCCTTACAACCACAAAACACCTAGCTAAAAAGTGATTACGACGTCTACTAAAACACGAGCCTGCCGATATTTCCCTGTTGCGACAGTATCGCCTCGGCATCGCGCACGATCGTATCGATAAGCTCTCTCACGCTTACAACGCTGTCGATCATGCCCACCGCCAGCGAGCCCCCCGCTATGCGCAGCGCCACCTCTACGTTTATCCCGCTGTCCCAGTCGATCTCGCCGTCCGGCTTGTGACCGAACATGGTGCTTTCCAGGTGCTGGAGCCATTTGTCCAGCGGCATATCGCCCTTGCTGCCCATAAGCTTGGCATACTCTTCCGGTTTCGGCGGGGTGAGAGCGCGATCGCGGTACTCGCTGTCCCACGGCTTGGCTTCGACAAGCTTCTGTTTATAGCTGTCCGACACGGGACATTCGTTCGTCGCCAGGAACCGGGTTCCCATATAGACGCCTTCGGCCCCCATGCACAAAGCAGCGACGAATCCGCGCGCGTCGCCGATGCCTCCGGCAGCGATTATGGGAATCTTTATCGATCTAATCGCAGTGGTGATGCCGGTCAGAGTGGGAAGCTGCGAAATGCTCTTGAAGGCTGTGCCTTCGAGACCGACGATAACAACGGCGTCCGCTCCCTGTTTCTCGGCGGCTATGGCGTGCTGAATCGAAGCCACTTTGTGTATCCACTTCAAGCCTGCTTCCTTGATGCGTTTGCCGTGTTCGTCGGCGCGGAAGGCCGATGTGAATATCACGGGCACACGCTCCTCGATAGCTACATCTCGCAAGCCCTCCACGTTGGGGCACATGCCTATGGAGAAATTCACGCCGAAGGGAGCGCCGGTCATCGAACGGGCCTTTCTTATATCATCCCTCAACTTTTCAGGGGTGCGCAGGGCGCTGCCGGTTATGATGCCGAAGCCGCCTGCCGCGGAAACCGGCGCAGCGAGGGCCGACGTGCCAAAGCCGCCGAAGGCCCCTTGTATTATCGGATACTTGCAGCCGAGAAGTTCTGTTAGTCTTGTATTCCAGTTCATATTCGACCTTCTTTATTTGACCGTGTTCCACTCCTCGCGCAGTCGTGTTATCTTTGTGCTCTTTTTCCGCCATTTGCCGTCCTGCTTGACGTACTCGTCATAGTAGTAGCCCCATCCGTTTATGGACATACGCGAGCCGAAGACAAGGTAATCGTGAAGGGCCCAGATACCTTTCGCCGTATTCTCGCCGGTTATCTCGATCTCAGGGTTGTGGCCCTGATGAATCGTCACGATTTTCTTGTTGCCGGTGCTTTTGCTGAGGAAATCGATGATAGCGTCGCGTCCCTTCGGGTTGTCCGTGCCGTACTCCAGCGTCGCGTCCTCGGTGAAACACTCGCGCAGTTCATCCCACAGCTTGTTATCGACGCAGCGCCAGTACTTGGCCTTGAGCTTCTTAATCGCCTCGATGTCCTCGATGATTCCTATTCTCATTTCAAGTTCTTCGTTGTCGCACATATTGCACCTCCCTATACTGTCGATGACATGATGCCTTTTGAATCAACCCCCTGCTATCCCCCAATCTTGGGGGAATTTGAAAAAATATAGGGGACACCCCTATAACCCCGTCCCCGATTCATCGGGGTGCCTCTCTTGAACTGTCATTGCGAGGAGCGCAGCGACGTGGCAATCTCGACTATATTCGCCCCTACAGGTGACACACAGGTATCGACTACCGCACCAGCTTGCCGATGTTGCCCTCTTTAGCCAGTATGGCCTCGGCCTCTCGTATCATGGTTTCGATCAGCACTTTGCAACTGACCACGCTGTCGATGACGCCGACGGCCAGCGAGCCTCCGGTGACATGCGTCGCCACCTCCTCGTCGTAGTCCTTCTGCCAGTCGATATTTAGCTCCGACGAGCGCTTGAAGGAGTGTTTCTCCACCATCCTGAGCCACTCGTCCTGAGGCACCTTGCCCTTCATCTTGAGTATCTCTTCGTACTGCTCATTACGCTGTACGTTGAGGATGCGGTCGCGCACCTTGGGTTCCCAGGGCTGGGACTCGACGAGCTTCTGCTTATAGCGCGGCGATATGGGACATTCCTCGGTGGCCATGAAGCGCGTGCCCATGTAGACAGCTTCGGCGCCCATGCCCAGCGCCGCCAGCATGCCGCGCGCGTCGCCGATGCCCCCCGCGGCGATGAGCGGAACCTTTATCATTTTCACGGCGTTGGTGATGCTTATAAGCGTCGGCAGCTGCTCCACGCTCTTGAATCCGGTGCCCTCCATGCCCACAATGATGATGGCGTCGGCACCGTGGCGCTCGGCGGCCACGGCGTGCCTCACCGTCGCCACCTTATGTATCCACACCCTGCCCGCCTCATGAACCCTCTTGCCGATATCATCGGCGCGGTAGACGGCGGTGAAAATCGCCGGCACGTCTTCCGCCAACGCGACCTCCAGCATCTCGTTTATCGAGGCGCTTGCGCCGACCGACAGGTTGACGCCGAACGGCTTGTCCGTCATCGATTTAGCCTTGCGGATATCTTCCTTCAGCCTCTCCGGGGTTTTAAGAGCGCTGGCGGTTATCATGCCGAAGCCGCCCGCATCTGAGACCGGGGCGGCCAGCGCGGACGTGCCGAACCCGCCGAAAGCCCCTTCGATGATGGGGTATCTGCATTTCAGCATCTCCGTTATTTTGGTGTTCCAGTTCATGGCGTATCCTCCGCATGAATTATCTCAGGCGATGCGAGCATAGTCAACGCAGTTAGAGCCTTCTATGTTATCATTTATCCATGAACACATCGCCGACCAGGGCTCCCGCCGTTGCCATAGAGACTCTTGGCTGCAAGCTAAACCAGGCCGAGAGCCAGGCCATGGCACTGCAACTTGCGCAAAACGGCTGCCGAATCGTATCTCCTTCCGACGCCGCCGACATCTACATCCTGAACACGTGCACCGTCACCGGCGTCGCCGACCGCAAGTCGCGCTACTTTTTAAGGCTGGCGCGGCAGCGCAATCCGGACGCGACGGTCGTCGCCATCGGTTGCTATCCCGAACGGGACATCGAAGAACTCAAAAAACTGAAATGCGTCGACCTGATCCTCGGCAACGATGCCAAGGACAAACTCCCGTCGATTCTGAGATTGAATCGTCATAAGATACCGGACGGAGCGTCAGTCAGCGATGTTCTGCGCACCCGCAGCATGGTGAAGATACAGGAAGGCTGCGATAACTACTGCACCTACTGCATCGTTCCGTACGTGCGTGGCCGCGAGCGCAGCCGGCCGGTCGACGAAATCATCGCGGAGATCGAGTCGAGGATACGTATCGGCTTCAAGGAGATAGTCCTCACCGGAACAAACATCGGGGCGTACGAGCCGGACCTCGAATCACTGATAAAACGCATACTCGACCGTACCGATGTTAAGCGTCTTCGGCTTTCCTCGCTACGTCCGGGCGATATCACCGACAGCCTGCTCGGGCTGTGGAACGACGCGAGGCTCTGCCGCCACCTGCACCTGCCCCTGCAAAGCGGCAGCGAGGCCGTGCTCAAGCGCATGAACCGCCCATATAGCATTGCCGACTACGAATCCGCTATCATACGAATCAGAAAAATGATGCCTAATGTTTCGATAACCGCGGACGTTATCGTCGGCTTCCCCGGTGAGACGGATGAGGAGTTCGAGGAAAGCTACAACTTCTGTCGAGATATGGCCTTCGCCAACCTGCACGTATTCTCATACTCGCAGAGGCCGGGCACGGCTGCCGCCGCCATGCCGGGACAGGTGGACGAGCGCATCAAGAAGGAGCGCAGCAGGAAGGTGCTGAAGCTGGCACGGGAGGGCGCTTTACGCTTCGGTCGACGATTCAAAGATGAGACGCTGCCGGTACTCTGGGAAACCGAGGTGGAGCCCGGCATCTGGAACGGGCTCACGGACAACTACATCCGCGTGATGGCCCGCAGCGACAGGCCGCTAAAGAACGAAATCGTCGATGCCAAAATGAGCGGCACTTATAACAGAACTTTCAAGTGCATAGAAGCAACTCTGGTCGACTGAGACGACATTTCGTTCAACGAGGGAATCGAACCCGCACATTTCACTCTTGACATCCCTTTTACTCCATGGTAAATTATTGCTTACAAGTAAGATATATCTTGTAATTCATACGATATAGAGGTGCGATATGGGACCACCCGAAGGAAAAAGGTTTTACGGTTCGATAAAGGTAAGTGAACGGGGTCAGATCGTCATACCGTCTGAGGCACGAAAGGATTTCAATATCAAGACCGGCGACAAGCTGCTCGTTTTTGGCGACATGGAAACGGGCCTTTGGATCGCTCCGTTCAATATCATGCAGAAGATGATGGAAGGCACCGCCGACTTTTTCCGTGAAGTAGGCTCGACAATGAAGGATAAAAAGAGCAAGCAGCCTTAGACATACGATAGATATCGAACGCCGTGAGGATGTCAGATGAATGCAGCGATAAGCCTGGAAAATGTTAAGAAAACCCTAGGTAAACGGGAGGTTCTGAAGGGGATAAGCTTCACCGTGGCCAGAGGTGATGTCTTCGGCTACCTGGGCCCAAACGGAGCGGGCAAGACCACGACCATCAGGATACTTCTCGGACTGCTCCAGGCCGATTCCGGCAGGCTCGACATCATGGGACAGGACATATCAAAAAGCGGTACCCGCAGGAAGATAGGCTTCGCGCTGGACCCGGACGGCCTGTACGACAACATGACGGCCGAGGAGAACCTGGAGTTCTACGCGCGGATATACGGACTGACTGACTATGGAAAGAAGATAGCCGAGCTTTTGAAAGCGATGGGATTGAGCGACAGGGCCGGGGACAGGGTGGGAACCTACTCCAAGGGGATGAGGCAGAGGCTGGCGCTGGCGCGGGCCATGACCCATGACCCGGAGGTGCTGGTGCTGGACGAGCCCACGGCCGGTGTCGATCCGTCGGGGCAGATAGAGGTACGGCAGATAATCCTCGACGCGGCGCACCATAAAAATAAGACTGTCTTCCTCAGCTCCCACAACCTGGACGAGGTACAGAGGATATGCAACCGCATCGCGCTGATAGACCGCGGCGAGATAAAGCTGTATGGCGAGACGGAGACGCTGCGGCGCGGCATGGGCGACGGCACCGTTGTGATAGAGACGGCCGGGGAGATTCCGCAGTCATTGCTCGATGAACTTAAGGGCATGGCCCGGCTGGGGCTGCGGGAAAAGACGGAAAGAAGCCTCATCTTCTCCCCGCAGCAGGACACCGATATCTCCGACATCATAAGCCTGCTCGCCGGGCGCGGCGTCAAAATCGAGGGGGCAGCGCGGCAGGAAGCTTCACTCGAAGAGATGTATTCCGCCATCCTGAAAGAGGTCGAGCCGATATGAGAGAGATATCGCTCATAATCGCCGCCAGCGTCAAGAACAACATGCGGATGAAGATAATAATCGCCGTGCAGATAGCGATGGTGCTTTTATGCGTCATCGCCCTGGTCGCGGCCTTCTGCCTTCTCGCCGTAGCTCCCGCGATGGAGGCTGAACCAATCGACGTGCATGCGCTGGAAACCTATCTCACCGTTATAGTCTACAGCTCCTGCCTTATCGGACTTGGAATAAATATGAACGTGTTCGCCTTCCAGACGATGACGCGCGAGAAGTCCCGCGGCAACATGGCGGCGCTCCTGGCCACCCCGCTCGACATACGCCATATCTGGATAGCTAAAAGCCTGGCCGTCTACCTGCCCGGACTGATCCTGGGAGAGGTCCTGGCACTGATTTCCCTTGTAGCCGTCAACTATATCTATTTCGTTCCCGAGGTGGGCTTCCTGTTCACCCCCTGGATGGCTGTCAGCGGCTTTCTTGCGGCCCCTCTCATTTATTTGAGTTTGAGTCTGCTGGTGCACCTCGTCGGGCTCACCGGCAAGCCGGCCACAGGCAACGTTATCGTGCAGGTATTTCTGCCCGTTTTCGCCTCGCTGATGATAAACCTGGGGGTACATAATGTTCTGGACGCCGCTTCATGGCAGTTCGCGCTGGCGAATCTGGGCGTGGCCCTAGTAATAGGCGTTATCGCTGTTCTGCTGCGGCCGCGCCTCACCAAAGAGAGGATAATACTCTCACAGTAGCAGATTGTCGAAAAAGAGGCGTCCTTCCGCGGAAGGACCGGAGGAACCGGGGGTTCACGTAGGGGCGCCGCTCGCTGCGCCCTTCCATCGGGCAGGGCAAGCCCTGCCCCTACCCGATGACCAATATACAGGGGATTTAGGGGGTTGATTAAGACTTCTTCAATAGTCTTAACAGGAGACAGACTTGAGAGCGATGAGCATCATCCTTAACAGGGATTTCCGCGAGCTGCGGCAGAGCAACGCCTTCCGCATCATAGTCATTGTGTCCGTGCTAATCGTCATCGCCGCGGCGGCGGGCATCAGCATCGTCCTGGGACAGCAGGAATGGGTAGGAGAAGCGGCCGCCGCGCCGGGGCTGGAACTGATTACGGGCCTTATCGCCTACTTCATGCCGCTGCTAATCCTCATCAGCTTCATCTGGTCCTTCGCCACCCTGCCGATAACCAGAGAGAAGATCAACGGCAACATCGAGTGCCTGCTGGCCACCCCACTCACCCCCCGCGCCCTCTGGCTGGGCAAATGCCTGGCCGTCTTCCTCCCCGGCTACGCCGTCTCCGTCATCGCCGCGCTGCTGGTGCTGCTGGCGGTAAATCTGTTCGCGATAAATCCTTCCGCCGGGCATTTCATCCTGCCGGCCCCGGCGCTGCTCACCGGCTTCATCATCAATCCGCTGCTGTTCTTGGGCCTGCTGGCCTTCATGGTGCTTTTCGCTATAGCCAACAACCCGGAGATAGCCTTAGCTCCGTCCTTCATCCTGGGATTCGGGCTGATGATGGGGCTGCCAATAGGGCTGGCCACGGGAGCCGTTAATGTAGCCTCATGGGCTTTCGCCCTGTGGTATCTTGCCGGCACGGCGGTTGTCTGGGCGATTATCCTTTATCTCTCGCGATTGCTGAATAAAGAGAACATCGTCTTGTCCAGTAAGGGAGTATGAAGTCAGCCTCACCTCAGCTTTACACTTGATAGACCTCTGTGTATAATCAGGAAAACCCGATCGGTTATTTACGAATTGCCGTTAGGTAACTATACAAATATTGAGATGCCAGTACGGTATTAAATTGTATTTGGTTTAATTAAACAGGAGAAGGAACTTGAGCCAAATTCATGTAAACCGCATCAAAACTGCTCTTGAAAAAACCTACAGCGGGATAATAGACCTATCTGATATTCAAAATAGACCAAAAGAAGAGCTAGAAAAACACTTCCTAACGCGAAGTCAAGCAGCGCTCGCATTAGGCCACGCTGCTGATATTGATACAAAAACTGCTTCAGCCTCAATAGTTGATGGGTTTGGTGACAATGGTATCGACGCATTATACTTTGATATTGAAACAGACATTGTATATATTGTGCAATCTAAGTGGATATCATCTGGTAACGGAACTCCGAACGTAGGGGAAGTACAAAAATATATTCAGGGAATACGAGACCTTTTAACAGAAAAATTCGATCGTTTCTCGAACACAAAAGTCATCGCAAAAAAAGATGAAATCACAAAAGCTTTAGAAAACACAGATGTCACATTTCAACTTGTTTTAGCCTATACAGGTACACAAGACCTGTCACAACCTGTTAAACAACCACTTGATGACTACTTAGCAGAAATGAACGTTCCCACTACTGTATTATCATTAAAACTATATAGCCAAAAGCAGCTATTGGATGTAATAACTGGATGTTTACAAGGGAACACTATCGATATAGATGTTACCCTCTACCACTGGGGCATTATAAAAGAACCCTATACTGCCTACTATGGCCAAGTACCAGCTGTAGAAATAGCTCAATGGTACGAAGCAAATAACAACCGCCTATTGGCTCGTAATTTACGGAAATTCAAAGGAGATACAGAAGTCAACTTATCTATTAAAAATACTTTAGAAAATAGCCCCGCAGAATTTTGGTACTTTAATAACGGTATTACAATTCTATGCAAAAAAATAGGGAAAAAGCCACGTGGAGGATCAGATAAAAGTGTAGGCTTATTCGTCTGTGAAGGTGTTTCCATTGTAAACGGAGCTCAAACAGTTGGTTGTATAGCCTCTATGGCAAAATATTATCCTGAAAAGCTCAACGAGGCTAGTGTACTCGTCCGTTTTATCTCGCTTGAGGAATGTCCACCAGATTTCTCTATTGAGGTAACTACTGCAACAAATACCCAGAATAAAATTGAACGACGTGATTTCGCTTCTTTAGACCCCTTACAGGAAAGACTTAGACAAGATCTTCTATTAGACGAAAACAAGATTTACGCATATAAGGGTGGCGATTTAACTCCACCCCACGAAGGTTGTGCATTTGAAGAAGCCGCTATAGCTCTAGCTTGCGCGAACGGAGATTTGCAATTAGCAGTTGACGCAAAACAGAAAATTAGTACTTTATGGTCTGATATTAAGCGTCCACCATATACAACACTATTCAACGACAAACTCAGTGCAAGATATATGTGGCGTTGTGTTGAAACACTACGTAGCGTTGATAATGCACTTGCTCGCGAAAAGGAAAGGCGCACCCAGACAGCTCGTTTGGTAGCAGTCCATGGTAATAGATTTATTCTACATGAAGTTTTTAAACTACTACCGACAGATTCGTTTGATAATCCACAAATCAATTTTGAAGAGGTTAGAGAACAAACAATATCTTTGACAATTAAGATGCTTGAGAGTGCTGCAACTGTCATTAATCATGATTTTCCCTATCACTATTTAAACACGTTCTTTAAAAACTACCAGAAGTGCTTACAGCTATCTGCTCTAATCAACGGTTCTCTAACTGGGAAATTGCCTATAGACGAATCGGTATTACCATCACAGTATGATATGTTCGATTCAATAGACACTAAATAATCCTAGTAACTCCATTATAATTTTTTGTCCGCTCTCTCTCATGGACACCGGATCACCCCCACCCCTCCCAGCACTCCTCGTTGCACGCGCTGAACGAACTCCCCCTGTCATCCCCCTCTTTGATTAAAGAGGGGGAAGTGATACATCCGAGGGGGCGTTCGATAATCGTAGGGGCGATCCTTCCACGGAAGGACGCCCCTACACGATGGCCGAAACATCGGGGGACAACAGGAAATGACGAGATTCTTCATCGTTCTGCGGGAAGATTCAGAATGACAGTTCAAAGGGTAACTATTAACAGTCACTCATACTCTTTAGGCACGGCGCATATAATCACGAGGTCGCTTTTACCCGTGTTCCTGAACTGGTGCATCTCATCGGGCAGGACAAGCGCGAAATCACCCTTGTTAAGCTCATGTTCCTTGTCGGCCGAGACCAGGACGCCGCTCCCCTCGATCACGTAGTTCATATGCTCGAACGGGTGCTGATGGTAAGGCGTGTGCCCTCCCGGCGCAATGGTGAATACACGGAATGAAAACACAGGGACCCCGTCCTTCACCGAGAGCGGGACCTGCTTGTGAACGCCCTCGGCGCCCTGCATCTGGGGTATACTTTTCTCCACTTCACTGAGTTTCTTAGTCAGCATAGCAGCCTCCAGAAATATATTGAGCGGCAATGCACGATGAAGATTATAACAGGAGTTTGTTTAGGCGGACAATTTAAAGGAGCTTATTACTAAGCATGGGGAATGTTTTGATTCTTCTGTCTCTTGGACTGGCTTCTGCCTACGAAGTACAAGATTAATCCTATTAGCATGAAGAGACAACTTAGTACAAACGCACTAAATGCAACAAAACCTGATGCCATTCCAAATGCTCGGTCCAATTCCCCCCCCCCAGATGATAGTGCACCAACACTAAAAATAATGCCAATAACAAGAAACGCAATCCCTATCGCAAGCAAAATGGCACCCGCAGTTTTTTTCCCTCTTCCCCTTACATCAACTAATTTCTCGCATTCGTTCTCCATTATTTACTCTCCAGCATTTCCAAGAACTACTCTAGCGCATAACCTTCTAAATAAAACCTATAAGAGTCAAATGATGATACATAAGATAGTATCACTTTAATTCAGGAAATAAAGTATGTCAATACATATTAATCATCCACCACCGTTATAACCCTTTGTCACTGAGCACTACATGCAGCCTTCTGACTAGACGATAGTCAATAGCAGCAACACAAACATCCCCAAAAAGAACTGTTGACATGCCGTAACACCGCATGATAATATTATTACCCAGCAGGATAATTTTAAAATAACCCACTAAGCTATTATTAATTTCCGAGAAAGGCAAACCCCGAGGAATCGGGGGACGCAAAGCCGCAGGTCCTGAACGAGGAAGGATGGCTGGGCTGCCGGAGACCGGTTGAGCATTTGCGAGCTTTTCTCTGAGAGAGGAAAGCTTTTTTTATTGTTGAAAAGATAATTAGGAGGTATTCGATGAAAGGTCTGGCATTCACAGTCCTAGCTATCATCTTGATCGTAAGCTCTATGGCTGTGGCAGCTTCTATTCCTTTGACAAATCCTCAAAGTGCCGCGGCTGAAGAACCTGAACCCGGTATAATCGTTCTAAACCAGAACACGGAGGTAGTACTTACAAATACGTTTAGTGGTCCTTATACAAATGCTGTCGGAGAGACAGTTATACCCAGCGGGACGGTCTACGAGTATACCGCCACCATTGAATCGGCACCCATATACATGCCGGATTTGGTAACCAAGATCGATCCGCAATTCTACTGGGATTCGGAGAACGGCAAGTGGCATGCCGGAGTTAACATCTTTAATTTAAGCGTCCGCAGGACAATTGCGACCACAGGGAAAGACGGGGAGGAGATGATCTGGAATCCGACCGTTCTCCTCAATAATACTCCCGTCCCGGTAATAGGAGATGCCGTACTCCTAGAAACCGACCCTGAAAATGAGAACTACCACAACAACACCATTGAATGGGATTACGGCATATGCGTACGGAGAATCAGGATCATAGAAGGAGCTCTATCCGAGACATACGTATTCGATACGGACCCTAACGGCGACATACAAATTCAGTCTAACACCCTGAAGACCGGAAATTTCTCATGGGATAATAAGCCTTTTGCCTATGATGCAAATCGTAATCCCTTGAATATAAGCGATGATAAGTTAGTAAACGCCAGCGAGTTTCATGGCGCTGCATACCCGGTAACTGTTGATCCAACCTTTCCTTACTATTCCACGGATTACAACGGATTCATCGAAAGTTACCATCCTACCAGCTATGAATCGGCACACGCCGATGATGGAACGGGCAACCTCGGGGCCGAAATTACTCTTCATATCAATACAAAACACGGCGGATCTGAAAACTATATGTGGGCGTCCGCCGGACAAGATATGAGCAATTATATAGGAACTGACGGACAAACCTATTCAGACTATCAAATTATGAGAGGATTCCTGTACTTCAATACACAGGAACTGCCACAGGATATTACAATAACTGGTGCCTGGATATATTTGTACGGCATTGAGGGACCCCAGTTATCAAGTGCCGATCTGTTTGTGTTATCCGCACAAAATGACAAAGAACAGCCCGAATATCCTCATATTCCCTTAAGAGCATCGGACTTCAATCGAGTGCCTTATATTGGCGCTGAACAGACTCCTTTCGGGAGTATAGGAGCATCGTCATGGTGTACTACAGACTATTGCTCCATCCGAATGAGGGGTTCTTACGATTTGATCCACCCGGGAGATATCACTAAATTCTGTTTGATGTCTAATGCTGATAGATTGAGTCAGCCCCCTACTTTTGGAAATGGCGACCAGTTCGATTACTGGGATTATATGAAAGGAGATGGATACTGGCCTTATCTTAAAATAAAATACACACAAGACACCCCACCAACCCCGACCCCCACCCCCACCTCTACACCTTCCCCCTGTCCAACTACTACCAAACCTGTGCTCTACAGCCCGATCGACGGCGAGACCACTGATACCACTCCGGATCTGGACTGGTCCGCCTCAGGTGACGTCGAATATTACGACCTATATTTAGGAACTAATGAAAATTATCTTTCATTATATGCCGCATACATTCTTAGCAGTGAGTACTCCGTAACGAAACCGCTATCCTATAACACGCCTTACTATTGGAAGATCGAAGCAGTCAATGACTGCGGCTCCATTACATCTTCTTCAATCCAGCACTTCATCACAGAAAGCGCGGCAACTACGCCAACGCCGGCTCCTACACCCACACCTACGCCCACTGCAACGCCCTGGTCATTTGCTATCATTACGGACCTGCATGTTGGAGAAAGTGATTCTGACAATGACTTCGGATATCCTGGATGGAATGACAATGGTTCTTATGGTTCTAATGAAGATATTCAGAACCAGCAACTTCAAAACTTAATGAGTTCGGTACAAAAAATAAATGCAAGAGTTAACACTGATAAAATCAAATTTGTCGCAGTTTTAGGCGATATTACTTCAAGTGCGGAACTATCGGAGATGCAGGCGGCTATTGATATTTTAAATACTTTATCTGTGCCATGGTTGCCTATAATAGGCAACCATGATATCTGGCCTTATACTGGTGATACCGAAGCCCCTTATCCGATAACCAATGGGGACGGTCCAGATATATACTTCAACGACTATTTCAATAGCAACATGTGGAATGATGTTTATCAAAATTTCGCTGACGATTTAGGACTACCTTCATCTTGGAAAGAGCCTATACCTATACTGAATACTGAGACAAGCCCTAACTTTTACAGCTACTTCCAAAACTTTGAATTTGAATACGGCGGTTTCCACTTCATAGGGTTGGATTTCAACACCAGGAATCATGCTCCCTTTATCCCTTGGCCTGGTAACCGCAATCCAGGTGTTGGTCCTGAAGGCGATCTACATAGCTTTGAAGGGGGAACATGGAATTGGTTTACCCAACATCTTTATAACTATGTAAACAGTACAGATAACGGGAAAAATGTCATAATCCTGTCACATCACCCATTTGAAGGCCCTTATACTGGTACATATTGGCCAGTAGGTGATATAGAAGAAGAAATGATGGGTTTTTCTGCTGGAGAAAAGGACACTATAGCACAAACACTGTGGTTCTACAAAGACTATCTAGCAATACAGTTCTCAGGGCATCATCATCCAGGTGATTCAGGTCATTTCCTTGGTCAGGACTATATACTGAGTGATCGTATGGCTATAACGAAGTGGGTGATCTTTAGACAGCCGTATTCTCCCCAGGTAAACTTCGTTATGCCCTGTGTCACAATACCAGGCAACTTAAATGTGCCATGGGTCCAAATCGTCAAGCTAGACCCAAACGATAAAACTAACATAAACCATGATGAAGACTTATTCCACGCTGTAACTTATAGGGCTGACTGCCCCGTGGATATGGTTGTTACCGATCCTGATGGCCTTGTGATAAGCAAAGATGTAAACCAAATACCGGGAGCAATGTATATAACAAAGGAATACGACATTAATGGGAATAGTTCCTCTTGTAACGTAGTTTGGATTCCTGATCGGAAGCTTGGGAACTATTCAATACAGGTTATACCATGGTCCACTGCAAACAACACAGACACGTTTACTCTCACAGCATCACCGACAGAAGATAAGTGGGGCTATACACCAATAACATTGGCACAGAATATTTCTATGGAAGAAATTCCCGCTGACCTTTATATATTCGAAGTAAAAGAAAGAACGGCTACCAACCTCAGCTATACCGGAGCCCTCAGCGGTTTCAAATCTGACACGGTCAACTTAACAGCCACCCTATCCACTGAAAACGGCAGCCGATTATCCGGTAAAACCATCAACTTCACGATCGGAAACCAATCCGTATCGGCCGTGACCGATTACAACGGCATAGCAACAGCCTCTCTCACGCTCAACCAAATCCCATGCCAGTACTACTACATCGAGTACGGCTTTGACGGTGATACGGACTACCTGCCTTACTATGATAGCCAGCTTTTTGAAATAATAAACAGGCTGCCAGTATCTAACATAGGTGGGCCATATATAAGTAACGAGGGTTCACAGATAGAATTAGACGGCAGCAGTTCTTACGACCCGGACGGAACAATAGTCAGCTATGAGTGGGACTTGAACGAGGACGGAAACTTCTCGGACGCTCAAGGCACAGTGGTACAGCATACCTGGCCGGATGACTATTCCGGTAACATCGGCCTAAGAGTAACAGACGACTGCGGCGCTACGAGCACCGCTGCAACAACGGTCGCGATAAATAACGTCGCGCCGACAGTCAGCGCGGGCCCGGATATCGAGAGCGTACTCGTTGGCTCAACTATAAGCTTTAATGGCAGCTTCACCGATCCCGGAGTCCTGGATACCCACACCATAGAATGGAACTTCGGAGACGGGACACCCACGGTAACGGAAACACTGACACCCACGCACGCCTTTACCTCTAGCGGCAGCTACACGGTGACACTGACGGTCACCGACGACGACAGAGGAATCGGCATTAATACACTTACAGTCCACGTCAACCATCCTCCGGTCACCGACACCGGAGGACCTTACACCGGCAATGAAGGCTCTGCCATTACGTTCAACGGCAGCATGTCCCACGACCCTGACGGGATTATAACTGCCTACAGTTGGAATTTCGGCGACGGCACAGCGACAGTAACAGGGACTGCTCCATCTCATACATACGGTGACAACGGCACATACACCGTGACACTTACCGTCACCGATAATAACGGTGCGATTGGCACGGCTGCGACCACCGCGACGATAGCCAATGTCGCGCCTGTAGTAAATGCCGGGCCGGACATGGAGGATGTGCCCATAGGCTCAACGATCAACTTCAACAGCAGCTTTACCGATCCCGGATGGCTCGATACTCATACCATCGCATGGGACTTCGGCGACGGCACGCCGGTAGTAACGGGCACTCTGACGCCGACTCATACATACGCCTCGGGCGGCGATTATACCGTGACATTAACGGTAACTGACGATGACGGCGGCGTTGGAAGCGATACCCTGACCGTTCACGTGAACGATGCGCCTATCGCCGACCCGGGCGGCCCGTACACGGGAGATGAAGGCTCGGCGATAACCTTCAACGGCTCCGCTTCATATGACCCAGACGGCTCGATAGTCAGTTACGAGTGGGATTTGAACGGCGACGGCGATTTCTCCGATGCCCAGGGAGCAATAATACAGAACACCTGGACGGACGACTATAGCGGCAACATCGGCCTGAAAGTTACCGACGACGAGGGAACGACGGGTTTCGCCACGACGACGGTGACCGTGAACAATGTCGCGCCTACAGTTGACGCGGGCCCGGACCAGAACGCCGAGTGCTGCGTCACCGAGGTAGCTTTCAGCGGAAGCTTCACCGATCCCGGCATCCCTGATACATATACAATCAGCTGGGACTTCGGGGACGGCGCCGGCGACTCGGGCACGCTCTCTCCCGCGCATACATACTGCGATCCCGGAATATACATGGTGACGCTGACCGTGACAGATGACGACGGCGGCGTCGGTACCGACACAATGACAGTTACTGTAACTGATACTATATCGCCGGAGGTAAGCATTGCTTCACCGGAGGACGGCCGCATATACATCAACACGCAGGGGCCGATAGCTGTAACCTACACGGCCGTCGATATCTGCGATCAGACACCGGATGTAGTAATCACGCTCGATGGCAACGCCATTGATGGCGAAAACATCGACCCAGCCGTTCTGGCACTGGGAGGACATACGATGACTGTAACAGTCACCGACAGCTCCGGCAATGTCGCAGCGGCTTCGGTAACGTTTATCATCAAGCCGCAGCTGTCGGCATGGGGAAGGACATGGGGCTTCCTGGAATGGTACGGATGCGGATATCCCACAAGCCCCGCCGACTTTTTCGGCAGTTATTCGTATCCCCTTGTAACCGCCGATGGCTCCATATACTCACGGATAAGCGCCGATGATTCCAGCTACTGGCGGCAAACCGGCTACAAATCGCTCCCGTTGCCCTGGGAACACTCACAATTGTTTGTATATACAATAACCCAGGACAGAGCCGGCGTTTCAAACCTTTCGATCACATGGACGGGACACGGCGACAACGGTGATTTGATATACCACACTAAACTCAAGATATGGAATTACCAGACCGGCTCATGGCATACCCTTGTAGATGTCACCAGCCCCGGCAGTAAAATCTTTCAGACTTATGACCGCGGCATAACCACTAACGCGACGGACTTCATCGAAGCAGGCACCGGCAATGTGAGCATCCTTGTGTCGGCGGACGATGACGGGAGAGGGCTGACCGAAGATACCGAGGGTATATTCACGGATTACATAGCATTGAACGTGAATGCCGCGAATACTCCGGCGTCTCCGTCCACAACGACATACACCTTCGCCAGCGGCGGAGGCACGAACAAGTGGTGCTGGGAAGGACATGTGCATATGATAGACTGGAACGGCGGCCATCCCACGACACCGGCCGACCTTGCTAACTCATACGGCTACATCGAAGGCGGAGCATCCGTCTATTCCGCACTCAGCGCCTCGGATGATTCGCGATGGCTATCGAGCATCTCTCATGATCTAGGCTGTTGCGCATTTGATAGGAACTGCGAGCTCTTCAAGTTCAACATCGCGGAAAGCCCGTCCGCCATCAGTAACATCGGCCTCAAGTGGGAGGGGCACGGCACCATCGGAGAAACGATCTACTATACAACCCTTAAGATATGGAACCCATCAAGCGGTGCATGGGAACAGCTTCATAATCAACAGAACACAACCAGTGACGTGACCTGGATCGATAACATCGTGGCTAATTGCTCGAACTACATAGATGCAACAGGAAACCTGTATATACTTGCCTGTGCCCAGAGAAGCGGCCTTTCCTGGAATTGCGGTATATGGACGGATTATATCGAGGTGACTATCACTAACGAGTAAAAGAACTCGGTGAATTGTAGGATAGAGAGAACTGCAAGTATGTGCGGCATCGATTGCATTTTACCCAATAGATGCCGCATGCATAGTTATTGTTACATGGTGCTATATGTGATATTTTACACTGAAAGTAACAGCCTAAATAGATGACACAAAGCGAGGGTGTGAGTATGAATAAAGCCAAGCTCCCGACTAAAACCAAGATTGCAGTGTGGTGGCTGATAATCATAGGAGCGGCTTTGATAATCTTTCTTTTAATATGGTCGCCTTATTCGTTTTATTTTTCATTCAATACGGGACAACTTAAACAAGCAATTATTATTGCATTGATTCTGTTTATTGGGAGTATCTTCTACTTTGCCTCGAGCTTTTTTCTATTAAAAAGAAGTAAGCGGTCTTGGATAATTGTTGTGACTCTTCTTTCTATTATTGCTCTTTGCCCTATAGGAATTTATTTATACGAATCAATAGACTTTGCAAAGTATTCTGAAGATGCTGTTAATTATTCTGAGATTCTCATTATGCTTATCTTTTGGACTCTAATCTATTTAATCCCTCTTATCCTTGTTATCCTCGATAGGAAAAACTACTTCTCAATGCTGCGCCAACGAGAGTTGGAGAAGAAGGAATCGGAGAAAAAAGATTCCGAAGTGAAAAACTAATATTATCCTTAAGGAACTCCAAACCAGACTCAATAGTAATTTAGCAACTAATGCAACGGACTTCATCGAAGCGGGCACCGGCAATGTGAGCATCCTTGTATCGGCGGACGATAACGGAAGGGGCCCAATTGACTAGTTGGAAATGATTGGTCTATCATCTTACTTTCAGCAATAAATGTTGTTCATGAATTGAAGGAGGCGGAAAATGTCTGAAGCGCAAAATCCCAAGAAGTCCGGCAAAAAGGGAGCCAGCGGCCTGTTCATCCCCGCGGGACTATTCATCGGCATGGGCGTCGGTTTTGCGGTGGACAGCCTGGTCCCCGGCATGTTCATCGGACTGGGCGTTGGTTTCCTGTTATTCGCCTGCGTGATTGTCTTTTCCCGCGATTAGAGCGGAATACTATTAACTCCACAATCGTTCACGCCATTATAGGATAGCTTCTTCTGCGTTATGTCGATCAGAGTTACGACCTCCCGCTCCGGCTTGCGACAAACGTTTTTCCTTCGTACCCCAGCTATAAACCAAATTGCTTCGCGCAGGGCTTTCCAGCTACGGTTTCAGCTTGACAGAAAGGCCCCAAAAACAGTATCTTTTATACGAACCTCTACAAGAAAGGAGCGTTAGATGGTCGGTATCACAGCCTATGGCGCCTACATACCCTGGCATCGTATCAACCGAATGACCATTTACTGGACTATCGGTTTTATCAACCAGGCAACGATAACACCGGGGGAAAAGGCAGTAGCTAACTATGACGAAGACAGCCTCAGCATGGCCGTCAATGCGGGAATGGACTGCTTGACGGGCATCGACCGGAGCAAGATCGACGGCCTTTACCTGGCGACGACGACGGCACCGTACAAGGAGAGACAGAACGCGGGCATAATCGCCACCGCTCTCGACCTTAAGCCTGAAGTACGTTCCGCCGACTTCACTGCCTCGGTAAAAGCGGGAACAACAGCCACAATTTCCGCGTGCGACGCGGTCGCCGCTGGAACGGCAAACAACGTACTGGTCTGCGCTTCGGATTGCAGGATAGGACCTGCGGGAAGTTTCCAGGAGGAGATATACGGCGACGCGGCTGCGTCCGTCCTTATCGGCAAGGATAAGGTCATCGCCAACCTCATTGGAACACACTCAATAACATACGATTTCATGGATCACTGGCGGCCCGACGGCGAGCGGTTCACCCGCATTTGGGAAGACCGATGGGTGCGCGACGAGGGCTACGGCAAGTTCGTCGGCGAGGCTATCGGCGGACTGATGAAGAAGTACAGCCTCAAGCCCGAGAGCATCTCCAAGGTCTGCTTCCCCGGCATGTACCACCGCCAGCATCCCGCCATTGGCAAGAAGCTTGGCTTCACCCCGGAGCAGCTTCAGGACCACATGTTCACCACGGTGGGACTGAGCGGCGCTTCCAACCCGTTGCTCATGCTGGTGGCGGCGCTGGAAGACGCAAAGCCGGGCGACAAGATTATAGTGGCCAGCTACGGCAACGGCGGCGACGTGCTGCTGTTCGAGGTGACTGAAGAGATCACCAAACTGGCCCCGCGCAAGGGCGTGAAGAAGCACATGGAGCACAAGACGGAGCTCAAGAGCTACGAGAAGATGGTCACCTTCCGCAACGTGATTACCATCGATACCGCTGGTCGCGGCGACGAGTTCTTCAAAACTTCGGCAACCATACTCTGGCGCGACCGCAAGAAACTTTTCGGACTGATCGGCACAAAGTGCAAGGCCTGCGGCACGCCGCAATGGCCGCCGCAGCGGGTGTGCATCAACCCCAAGTGCAAGGTCATCGACCAGATGGAAGAGTGCCGCTTCTCCGATAAAAAAGGAAAACTGTTCACCTACACCGGAGACAACCTGGCATTCTCCCCGACACCGCCGGAGCTTTACGGTATGATCGACTTCGACGGCGGCGGACGCGCCATGTTCAATCTCAGCGACTGTATCCTTGAAGAACTCAAGGTTAATATGCCTGTAGAGATGACGTTCCGCAAGAGATGGGAAGCCCCCGGCTACGTCGGCTATGGCTGGAAAGGAACCCCCGTTCAGGGGTAAAGGAGACGATAAATGGCAGAGGGCATTAAAGATAAAGTTGCAATCATCGGAATGGGCTGCACCAGGTTCGGCGAGCTGTGGGATAAGAGCGGGCCCGATCTGATAATCGACGCCTATCAGGAGTGCATGCAGGACGCCGGAGTCGAGATGAAGGACATCGACGCCGCGTGGTTCTCCACTCTTTACCCGATGCAGGGCCTCAGCGGCATACAGCTGGCTCAGACTTTGCACCTCCCTTATATACCTGTAACCCACGTCGAGAACCTGTGCGCCAGCGGCACCGAGGCTATACGCGGCGCCACCTACGCGCTGGCCTCCGGAGCTATCGATGTCGCGCTGTGCGTCGGCATGGAGAAGCTCAAGGACGTCGGCTACGGCGGACTGCCGGATATGAGACCGCCCGCCGAGCAGTACTGGGCGCCCAACGCGTCCGGACCCGGCGTATACGCCATGATGGCCACCAGGTACTTCGCCGTTTACGGCCTCTCACCGGAGGAAGGCAAGAAGATGATCGCCAGGGTCACCTGGAAGAGCCACCAGAACGGTTCGAAGCATCCCAAGGCGCACCTGAAGAAAGCCGTTGAGCTGGACGCCATCATCAACGCGCCGATAATCGCATGGCCCCTGGGCCTGTTTGATTGCTGCGGCGTTAGCGACGGCGCGGCTGCGGCCGTACTGATGCGCGCCGAGGATGCAAAGAAGGCCTGCAAAAACCCGGTCTACATCAAGGGCTGCACCATCGCGGCGGCCTCAGGCGAGGACATGTGGTATACCGATTACGATTACGCGCACGCTGAGACCGGTTTCCGCGCCGGACAGCGCGCTTATAAGGAAGCCGGCATTAAGAACCCGCGCGAGGAGATCAGCATGGCCGAGGTACACGACTGCTTCTCCATCACCGAGGCGGTGACCATGGAAGACCTGCAGTTCAGCCCGCGCGGCAAGGTCAAGGAAGATATCGAATCCGGATTCTTCGATATCACCGGCGGACTGCCGGTACAGCCCGACGGCGGCCTCAAGTGCTTCGGGCACCCCATCGGAGCCTCTGGTCTCAGGATGATGTACGAGTGCTACAAGCAACTCCAGGGCAAGGCCGGCGACCGTCAGATAAAGGATCCAAAGCTGGCGCTAACCCACAACATGGGCGGATACCCGCCATGGAGCGTGGTGGGCGTCGCAATCGTCGGCACCTAAAGAAGTTAGCAAGAGGGCTTGGTGCGGTACATCGAGCCCTCTTTTCTTTTCAGAAAATCCCGTAGTCGAACGCTAAAAAGTGGCGCAGGAGAATATCTCCTGCCGGGGGACATGGGGGTGTCCCCCATATTCTTTTTCTCTTCCCCAAGATTGGGGGTCAGGGGGTTGACCTACGACGAGATTGCCACGTCATCCTTCCATGATAGAATTAATGTGAAGGATTCCTCGCAATGACGGATGCGAACTCACCCTGACCCTCTCTTTGCTAAAGAGAGGGTAGCTAAGATACGAGGTGCAGGAGAAATCTCCTGCCGGGGTTTTAGGGGTGTCCCCTAATTTACTTTTCTTCCCCCATGATTGGGGGATAAAGGGGGTTGATTAGCATTATGCTGAACAAGAAAATCAACAAAACCACTCTCTCCCTCATCCAGGGCGACATCACAAAACAGTCCACCGGCGCCATCGTCAACGCAGCTAATTCGAGCCTGATGGGGGGAGGAGGGGTGGACGGCGCGATCCACCGCGCGGGAGGCCCCGCTATACTCGATGAGTGCAAGCAAATCGTCGCCAAGAGCGGGCGACTGCCGACGGGCAAGGCGGTAATCACCACCGGCGGCAATCTGCCAGCGAAGCACGTGATTCACACCGTAGGCCCGATATGGCATGGCGGCAAGTCCAACGAGCCTGAACTGCTCGCCAGTGCCTATCGCGAGAGCCTTAAAGCAGCGGTCGACAACAAGTTGAAGACTATATCATTCCCATCGATAAGCACCGGGGTCTACTCTTATCCGCTGGCGCAGGCTGCGCAGATCGCTATCAACACAGTCATCGATTTTCTGAAACACGATGAATCGCTGCAAGAGGTCGTATTCGTGCTCTTCGACGACAGTACATATAAGGCCTACGAACGCGCTTTACAGGATATAGCAGCCTGATACCGCACATCGTTATCAGTACTAGATTACTTGCCACAGCACTAGGCAGGTGCTAAAATTCGATAGCAGACGTCCCCGTAGCTCAGTTGGATAGAGCAACTGCCTTCTAAGCAGTGGGTCGCGCGTTCGAGTCGCGCCGGGGACGCTTTTTCATAGCTGCAACATAGCTGATCCCGGCGACCGTCCCACCCCGCAAAACCCGCGAAAAGACCCACTGCCTTAGCCACAGAATTACCGAATGCCTATTGACAAACGTTCCGCATTGTAGTAAATTACTTCAATTTTCTGTTACTTATAATCAGAAAACTCTGAAATATATAGAGGCATAATATGTCATTATCGAGACTGGGTCACTGCACCTGCGGCAACTGCGGTGGTAAAGGCGTTGTTACATGTAGATTCTGCGGCGGAAAAGGCACAAGGACCGTTCATAAGCTTATCGACCCGCACGCCGAACCGAATGAAAAATGCAGGGTGTGTAACGGCACCGGCGTCAAGCCGTGTCCCAACAGCAGATGCAAAGCCGGCGTAGTTTACGTATAGCTACTGCGAAGCCCAGAAGACGTAGACCTTGCGCTGTTCCTTTATATAAAATTCGTCTTCGTCTTCACTCTTGAGTAAGCCGATATCCCTGCAAAACTCAAAGAAGTGTCGTCCCGGCATATGGCTGTCTTTCTGAATAATCACGGCCGAAAGCACCGGACGACCCTGCTCGCGCTCATAGCTGTTTATCTCGTCGAGCTGCCTGTCCAGCTCGCGCCGCTCATGGGGCAGGCTCAAATTCATGCCGGCTGCATTGGCAAGATCGCTTTCGTAGATAACTGTGTTCTTCTTAGCCACCTCTATAAGCTTATTATAGATTTTCTTATTCATAATCACCTCTACATCTACGCAGACAATATACTCGCCAACGTAAACTGATATCTATTTCATATATTATATTACATGCCATGTAAAATACACCCTGCTTCTCAATTTGATATTGCCGGACAACTTGGTTATCCTTTTGATAGGATAGAAGCTATGTTTTTACCGACCACTGAAAAAGAAATCAAAACGCTCGGCTGGGACAGGCCGGATGTCATACTGGTCACAGGCGATACATACATCGACGGCCCGCATATCGGCGTCGCCGTAATCGGCAAGTACCTGCTTAAACACGGATTCAAGACCGCGATCATCGCCCAGCCGTCGACAGCGAATGGGAACGATATCAAGCGCCTGGGGGAGCCGCGCCTGTTCTGGGGGATTACTGCGGGATGCATCGACTCGATGGTGGCTAACTACACTCCGGTCAAGAAGCCCCGCAGGCAGGACGACTACACGCCGGGCGGCATCAACGTAAGGCCGAATCGCGCCACGATAGTTTATACCAATCTCATCAGACAACATTTCAAGAACACCGTCCCCATCGTTATCGGTGGCATCGAAGCTAGCTTACGCCGCATCGCTCACTACGATTACTGGGACGACGCCGTACGCCGCTCCATCCTGTTCGATTCAAAGGCTGACATCCTGGCCTACGGCATGGCCGAGAAAACAATCGTTGAGCTTGCACGGACGCTCGCTGAAGGCGCCGACTGGAAGCAGCTCAAAGGCATATGTTACATCTCGCCGAATCCCGTCGACAAATACACAAGGCTGTCTTCATTTGAAGAAACCTCGACGAACAAAGAATCCTTCATGTCCATGACCAGGTTGTTCCATGAGAAAATCGACGATGCGAACACCGAATTTATCCAGCAGCACGGCCAGCGATATCTCATCCATAACCCGCCGCAGCCGTTGCTTTCGACCGATGAGCTTGACGAGATATGCGACCTTGATTTCGAGTGCGACGTGCACCCTTACTACAAAACGGGCGAGGTCAGAGCGCTGGAAACCATCAAACAGTCGATAACCACGCACCGCGGATGTTTCGGTGGCTGCAATTTCTGCTCTATAGCCGTACATCAGGGGCGCGGCGTCGTCTCCCGCAGCAGGCAGTCGATAGTAAAGGAAGCGGAGCGTATTGCAAAGAAGCCGGGGTTCAACGGTATCATCCACGATGTAGGCGGCCCCACCGCGAACATGTACGGCGTCACATGCGATAAGGGCTGGCGCTGCAAGCGCAAGCACTGCCTCATGCCGGATATCTGCCCGAACCTGAAATTCGGACACGAAGAGCAGGTAAAGCTGCTGAGTGACCTCATGAAGATCCCGAAGGTTAAGAAGGTCTTCGTCTCTTCCGGCATCCGCCACGACATGGTGGTCGCCGACGGGGAAAACGGGAAAAGCTACGTCGACGGACTGGTTAAACATCACGTCTCCGGCCAGCTCAAGCTCGCGCCGGAGCACTGCGAGGACGAAGTCCTGTCACTGATGAACAAGCCTTCCATCTCATCGCTCATGGCATTCAAGGCGCTGTTCGACAAAGCATGCGAGAAGTCAGGCCGTCGACGGTATTTGACCTACTACATCATCGCCGCGCACCCCGGCTGCACCCCGGAGCACATGCGGGCGCTCAGGACATTCATGTCGTCTCGTTTAAAGCTGATCCCGGAACAGGTGCAGATATTCACACCCACGCCGTCGACCATATCGACCGCTATGTACTATTGCGAGACGGATATGTCCGGCAACAGGATATTCTGCGAAAAAAGCCTGACGGGTATACAGGAACAGAAAGACGTTCTAAAAAGAACGGCTGTCGAACGACGCAAATGAAAAGCCCTTCGCGGCGCGAAGCTACGAAGGGCTTTATTGTTATCCGTCGATTTGCGACTTTAGAACTCGAGCTCGTTCACGACCTGCCAAGTAAGCTCATCGACCACGACTATCTTATCGTCGCCTATCACGTAAAGGTTGTCATCTATGTAAATGGCCCTTGTCGCCTGTATGTCGCTGACCTCCATCACGATTTCCAGGGTATTGCCGGCGTAGGAGAAGATGTAGCCGCTGTCATCTCCCGGCAGGAAGAATATCTCGTGCGCCTCGTCCAACAGGAAGGCATGATGCGTGCTCAGCACGTCGGACCAGTAGTCGTCCAGTATGTACTTACCCAGCTCCGCAGGCTGCTCCGGGTTCTGCACGTCGAACAGGGATATCTTCACCTGCCAGTCCTCCTCCCCAATGCCCAGCATCCTGTCCCCCGATATCGGATGCATGTATGAGGAATATCCCGGTATCTTCAACTCGCCTTTGAGCTGTGGATTGGTCGGATCGGACAGGTCAAGCACGTAGAACGGGTCGACCTGCCTGTACGTGACGATGTATCCTTTGTCGCCGATGAACCTGGCCGAGTATATCTGCTCGGTGAGGCCCAGGTCCATGACGGAGCCGACGATGTTCAGGTCGCCGTCCAGCACATATATATCGTTGGCGCTCCCGCCGCTGACCCAGAACCCGCTGAACCCGAACATGCCCCCCACAGTGGTCGCCACCCTGAGATAACCGTCGTACTCATCCATCGAGAACTGGTTCAGCAATGTTCCGGGCACGCCGCCCGCAGCCGTCACGTCGAGGCTGTCAAGCGATATCTTTAAGATGCCGGTTCCCTCCAGTTCCCGCATGTGTTCGGCGAAATAATCATCCATCGCATTCCCGATATTGTCCTGCACCTGCGCCATCTCATCGCCGCTCAATGAACTAAGGTATTCCTCAAAGATAACGCCAATCTCGGTCATCTTGGCCGCGTCGCTGATATCATATGTATCCAGCAGATTGATCCTGGCGATAACGGAATCCGGCACTATCCCCTGCAGTCTCTCCCTGCAGAAATCTATGACGAACGGAGTCTCGTCCTCCCAGTAGGAGTAACCGATATATATGGCGCTGCCCGACATGTATACCGTCGAGGAGTACGAGGCGCCGACGAAGGATACCGTATCCTCGAGGTTGCCGCTCCCCATATCGAAAACCATGGCGTTCAAGGTGCTGTCTGTATCTACTGGCATCACCGGATAGTATATGTCGGTATACTTCAGTTCCACGGACTGGCCGTTGACCTCCATCGGTCTTATCGGCAGCGGGTCGTAGGCGTAGACCCAGGTCTGCGTCACCAGGTATATCTTGCCCTGGTACAGCCTGGCCGCAACCACGCTGGTGTAATCGTCAAGCGTAATCTCCCACTTGCTCACAGGATTCTGCGGATCCGACACATCGTAACCGTAGATGCCGTCCCAGGTGAAGACCGCAAGCGTGTCCTCATACAGCAGCAGGTCGCCGTTCCTGTCGATCTCGCTCAGCACTGACATGTTGATTGGAGGATTCGCAGCGACGATCTGGATACCGCTGTTCATTTCCGGCGGCATAATATCCGTACCCGCAATTGACTCATACTCGTAATAGTAATAATAGAATTCTTCCCTTGAGAAGAATATGTTCATGCCGTCCGTCTTCACGATATCGGGCTCGTCTATCCCTATGACCTGTACATTGGTGCCCGACACCCGGTTATAACCGTCACCCGAGGTTTGCGACGAATAGTCCTTCTCTTCCCAGACAGGCGCAGGAACCATGCTGGAATCTTCCCACTCGCCTTCCAGACCAAGCCCGACTCCGCCGTTCCAATAGTTGCCGCCCGTGTTCTGCGAATTGGCCAATATATAATTAGCGAACTCCTCCTGCGACAGGAAATTGCTGACGCCGGCAGACACAGCTACATTCTGCCCGGGAGTTGTTCCCCCTCCCCCCGTAACCGAGTAGACGCTAACCCCCACAATAACCGCGACAAGCAATACGGACACTGCGGCCATCGCCCTAACTTTCTGAAACGCAAATAAACCAGGTAATCTCTGCATAAATCCAGCCTCCTCTCTACTCTGTACCAACGCCGCGTTAAGCTTGAGCTTCGCCGCCGCTCTGGCCTGCTGATTCACAGGCGGCATATCGGCATTCCTGATACCGCCGGCCGCCAGCAGCAACGGACGAATTTCCTCGGCATGCTCAGGATAGCTTGCGAGACAAGCCTCCAGCGACTCGCCGGCGCTCATGCGGTCTATGCATTCGTCCAGTATTTTTTCTATGTCATCTCTCATCACAACACCCCCTTCATCCTATCTACATCAGCGTGCGCAGCTTGCGTATGGCATCGCACTGCATCTCCCTCACCGCCCCACTGCTCTTCCCCAGCACCTGGGCCGTCTCGGCCGATGACAGCCCGGCGAAGAATCGCAGACCTATTACCTCCTGCTGCGCCCCGGTTAATTGTTTCAGAGCCTTCGTCAACTCGCCGACCTGCAACCTGCGCTCGGCCAGCTCTTCGACATTGGAATGATCCGGTATCTCTACATCGTCAAGATTAACGGTCTTGCGTATGCCCTTCTTGCGATAGTGGTCGATAACTATATTGCGCGCTATCTTAAAGATCCAGAACCGCATCTGCGCAACCGAGCCCCGGTAAGAGCCCATGGATTTCAAAGCTTTTAAAAACACCTCTCCCGCCAGGTCCTCGGCTTCCGGCTGGTCGCTGATCCGGACATAGATATAACGCACGACCCTGTCGTAATACTCCTCGAAAAGATCGGCGATCACGGATTCCACGGTCTTGGTTTCGCTATCGCATTTCTCGTTCAGGTGATCCCTCCTCGTTTCTTTAGCACGGGAATCCGCCCGTTGAATAGTGCCGCAATATACAGAACCGTCCATGAATCTGCCGCCCTCTCTCGCTCTTACCTATAAAGACGGGCGGCGCAGACTTTTGTCAGGTCTTTATCGGAGACAAGTCGGCGACTTCAAGCGACTATTTCTTTTTCTCCCGCAGCGACTTAAGTCTGGCCGCAATCTTCGATTCCTCGCCCTGGTCGCTCGGGAAATAGTATTGTTTATCCTTTATCGAATCAGGCAGGTTCTGCTGTTCCACGAAGTGCCCGGCATAATCATGGGCGTATTTGTACCCTTTGCCGTATCCCTCGGCTTTCATGAGCCCGGTCACTGCATTGCGCAGGTGCAGCGGCACCGGCTCGTTCCGCGTTTGCTGAACATCCTGCTGCATATGCGAATAAGCTGCATAAAGCGAGTTGCTCTTGGGCGCCGTGGCCAGGTATACAGCCGCCTGGGCCAGGGCCAGGTTGCCCTCCGGCATACCCACGAAATGCACGGCCTGCTGCGCCGAAACGGCTACCACCAGCGCCTGAGGATCGGCCATACCCACATCCTCGGAAGCGAATCGAACCAGCCTGCGAACGATATAAAGCGGGTCCTCCCCCGCCTCCAGCATACGCCCCAGCCAGTACAGCGCGGCGTCCGGATCGGAACCACGCAGCGACTTATGTAAAGCCGATATCAGGTTGTAATGTTCCTCCCCGCTCTTATCGTAGAGCAAAGCGCGATGCTGTATGACATCCTCGATGGTGGAAACGGCTATCTTCCTCGCGCCGTCGTTATCGGGTCTGGCGGCTAGTACCGCCATCTCCAGGTTATTCAATGCGATCCTTGCGTCTCCGTTGGCCATGGTGACCAGGAAATCGACAGCTTCCGCATCGACGGTCGGCTTCAGCTTCCCCAGTCCCCTCTCTTCGTCCTTAATCGCCCGCTCCACGATGAGCCGCACGTGGTCATCGCTTAAAGGCCTGAGGACGAACACCCTGCACCTTGAGAGAAGCGGCGATATAACTTCAAAAGACGGGTTCTCGGTAGTGGCGCCGATGAGCGTGACCGTCCCGTCCTCCACGAACGGCAGCACCGCGTCCTGCTGGGACTTGTTGAAACGGTGTATCTCGTCGATGAAAAGTATCGTCCTCAACCGATGCAGGCTGCGCCTCTCCTTAGCTTCCTCGATAACGCGGCGCATATCGGCGACGCCTGAGCTCACCGCGGAGATGGGCGAGAAGTGAGATTTGGTCATGCCCGCGATGATAAGAGCGAGCGTCGTCTTGCCGCTGCCCGGCGGACCCCACAATATCATCGAGGAAAGCTGATCGGACTCGATGCTTCTGCGCAGCGCCCGCCCCTCACCTACCAGGTGCTCCTGCCCCAGGAAATCGGTGAAGCCCTGCGGCCTCATCCTTGCCGCCAGCGGAGCCCCCTGCTGAAAATCCTTTTCGCCCTGTAACGAGAACAAATCCTTCTGAGGTTCTTTGCTTTTCTTCATATCGCCTCGCTGTCTGAAATCGCCGCCGGAGACTTCTACTTCTAATAGTCCATCAATATAACAAAAGCCCGCTATAAAGTCCATAATTCATTAATCCAGAAAGGAACCGATATTACTCGCCCCGGCACGATTTATCGTAAAAGGGGAGTACAGAGGGATCACCCTCTGACGATCCTTCCATGATATTAAGATGTATGGAAGGATAGGGGTGTCCCGTAGGGGCTTGATTAATCAAGCCCTTACCCGGTGACCAATATATGGTGGACTACCAGGGGGTTTGGATAATCAATCTATACGTAAACGAAGATATACAATCTTCAGCCTCTTTTCCCGTGATATAATAACGCACATGAAAGCACTGAAGTGCTCGGCGACCTTGCTAGTGATCACAATGGCCGCTATCCTGACCTCATGTATCTCCATCGCTCCGCCGGATGAACCCGGCGCATACCACGTAGGCGAGTACAGCATCTCATACAATGTTTCGGATTACGGGACATATGAAGCCACAGTAAGGTATCCAGCTGAGGAGGACGGACAGCTTGCATCCGTCGACGATTCCGCCGCGCCATACCCGGGCATCATCGTCAGCAGCGGGCGCGGCGGGGGCGAATGGTCGGTCAGCTGGATATCGGAGCACCTCGTCTCACACGGATACGTGACGCTGGCATTCACGCCTCCCGACATGTTCTGCAACAGCACAACGCAATGGGCAGCCGGTTTCATCGGGGGAATCCAACAATTGAAGTTGCAGAACAGCGACCCGTCATCGCCTGTCTACGGACTCATCGACACAGAAACCTTCGGCGTAATCGGCCTTTCTATGGGCGGAGGGGGGTGCCTGGAGGCTGCCGGAACCGCAAATTCCGGCGTTGATGCCGCCGTTCCGCTGGCGCCGGCGGGATATAACTCCAGCCACACTACGGCGACCATGAACGCCGCAGCGAATATCTCCGTTCCCGTCCAACTTCAGATTGGGAGCGCCGATACATTCGTGCCTCCCGAGCGCGTTCTGCCCTTTTATACCGACATTATACCTGATACGACTACGAAGCAATACATCGAGATAAACGGTGGCAACCACATAGGCTTCTTAACCTGGAACTTCGCGGAAATAGCCGTACTATTTGAAATAGAGCCGGAAATCAGCATAGGCTTTGAGGAACAGCGGCGAATTTCGAGCCGCTACTTTACCGCGTGGTTTCAATACCACCTTAAAGGTCTGAAAGGATACGATCGCTACATCTTCGGCGATGATGCTGTGGAGTTAAACGTTTCCGTCTTCGAATACAACATCGGGCAGTGATCGACATCCCACTTCGTAGTTAATCGGTTGTCGTCGCATCCGTCTTTTTAGTTCGAACAGACTTTATGTAATAACCTTCGCGCTGACACGATTTCATGCAAAGCCGGCATCCGTTGCATACTGACATATCGCGCACAGCCATATTATCGTTTCCGGTCGAAACAGCGTTTACGGGACACTCGTCGACGCATTGGGGTTCGTGACAGTTCCTGCAATATCTCCTGCGCCACAGCCACCACACGAGCTCGAAGTAGACATGGTAGAGCAGGATGAGCAGCGCGGAAAAGAACACTATGCCATGTACCAGTAAGGAAAAATTGAACACCGAAGACGGCACGATGCCTTTTAGGAACCACTGTATGGAGCCGGTGATTACGACTATGATGAAGCCTGCGGATATGATCAGTTTGTGCCAGCGCTGCCAGACATGAACTGCGTAGCGCTCTTTCTGCTGCGGCCTGTGCCAGACCGCGGCGTCCCTGAACCAGCGCCGGACAGCGGGGCGGTTCACAAAAATATAAGCCAGCGGAGCCGCGACCAGTAAAACCGCCGCTATTTTATGAATTAGTCGGGTCCAGCCGCCCGCGGCCAGTCCGGACAGAGCGGGCACCAGCAGCGTCAGTCCGGTCAGTACCATCACGACGAAGGCCGCCGCTACCATCCAATGCAACACCCGTCTTCCGCTCTTCCAATTGTTCGACATTACATATTTCCTGAATATTAGGCCAACACGAGCGACAGTTTCATTCGATACCCTTGCCCTGGTCGATACTAGATAACTACTTCCGCCCTCAGTTCCTGCTGCCCCCGCTGCAGGATAATAGTTACCCTGCCTCCCGCGCGCAGATTGGCCAGAGCTTTCTCCAGATCATCGGCGCCCCGTATTGGTCGCATGTTGATTTCGGTTATGATATCCCCTTCCTTTATTCCGGCGCGCTCACCGGGCGAACCCGGGGCCACGGCTCCGACAAGCGCCCCGAAAACGGGTAATCCGCCCACCTTCTTGGCGACCTTGCTTGCATCCGCCACCTTCAAACCGAACCTGGGACGATTACTTCCGCCGCCTCCGGCGATCAATTGTTCCAGCCTTTGCCTGTCGAATCCTACGATGGCCTGGCCGTCGACAACGATAACCGGAACTCCCATCTGACCGGTGAGATTCACCATCTCATCAGCGGCCTGTCTGTCTCGCGATACGTCATATTCTGTATACGGTATCCCTCGTTCCGAAAGATATTTCTTGGCCATATGGCAGTAGCCGCAAGTCGGCGTGGTGTATATCTTTATATCCACTTGTAACCCTCCGTACCAGATCGATTCGGTTAATAGTATACTATATGCTTTTTAATTAACTGACACGGATTCTTTACTCACTTCATCAATCACCGGCAATCCGGACCCGGGCTTACTAAATAATCCCGAATCCCACTGGTAATCAGGGATGAAATTGGAGAAATCCCTCCTTATTCCGCAATACTTGCATTGCCCCCTGCTGATAGGACCTTTAGCCTTCTCTATAACCCAGTAATGGCTACAGGTTGAGCGCTCCTTATCAGCCGGTTCCCTGTCAACACGGGGGGCTAATGTCGCGTTCCTCTTCATGGCGCACCCCCTTTCCTTTTTTCACGAACATTCTATGTCGTTGTCGGGTTTTTGTATGTGATTTAAGTCCCATTTTTGTTCTTATGAAGCTATTTGATCGAGAAAAATCTGTGATGAAACGTCTATGTATAGACATATTCAGAAGAAGTTCAGGAGAATCGTATCCTGACGGGAGACATGGTAATGACCTGTAGGGGCGAACCTATGTGTTCGCCCATTGCAGGCAGACACGCAGGTCTGCCCCTACCCGATTACCAACGTATGTGAGATTAGCCGGGGGTTTGGATAATCTATCTCTCGTACGTCAACCTCAAGAGAAGAGTTGCCCTTCCGCGGAAGGACCGGGGGGCCGGTGGGTGTCCTGTAAGGGCTTGATTAATCAAGCCCTTACCCTGCAACCAACGTATGGGGGAATAACAGGGGATGAATCCGATAGCTAACGCTTCTCGACGACTATCTCGTAAGGGCAGGATATGGCATCCCGGGGACAAATGATTTCGCACTGAAGGCACCAGCCGCAGAGCTTCGATTCTATAATTGTCACTACGCCGTTTACAAGAACCAATGCACCGCATCGGCACACTTCCACGCAAAGGCCGCAGCAGTCGCATTTATCGTGGTCTATTTTCGGCATCTCTATTGCCATAGGTCAAACCTTCTAAATATAATCTTATTACCGGAATCTCGTATAGAATATGACTTTTGTCTCATACATTCGCCCCCGCGATGTCTCTAAGCACATCGATATCTTTAATGATGATGCGATGCCGCTCTATCTTTATCACGCCGTCATCTTCAAGCGATTTCAGAGACCGCCCCACCACCTCACGCGCCGTCCCCGCCATGGCCGCCATGTCCTGCTGCGTCAGCCTGTGCTGCCTGCCATATCCGTCACCAGAATTTTCAATGAGGATTTTCGCTACCCTGGCCATAACGTTCTTGAAGGACAGATCCTCGACCAATCCGCCCAGCTGCCTCACCTGTCCGGCAAGGACCTTGCCGACGTTGACGGCCACGCCGGGATGTTCTTTGATTATTATCTCGATATCGCTTTTGCGTATGCTGTAAAGCGTCGAAGCAACCATCGCCTGCGCGCTTACGGGATTGCGTCCCCCGTCGAACACCGCTACGTCGTTGAACGTTCCGCCGCCGTACACGATGCCGAATATCTGCTCCTTGCCCTCGGGCGATGTCTTGAACAGCTTAATCGCGCCGGAGACGACGAAATAAAGGGCCGTGGGATGCTCGCCCTCCGCCACTATCAGATCGCCCTTCTCCGCCTTCTTCTCAAGCACATACCTGCCTATGCCCTCGAGCTCGTTCTTACCCGCAAGGTTGTTGAAGTATGGAGTTGATTGCAGAAAATCTGTTAAATTAGACATGTATATTCAATAGCTATTATCAGAGCAATATTATATCATGTATCAGACTATAATGGTTGAGATATCACGAAGTACGTTGCCTGCCCATATTGATAGTGCTATTATGACAAAATGATGGTTTTCCAACCAACCACTTTAATTTTATTAATAAATTTTATATAATAATATACTATTAACATATCCGAAGGGGATGACAATATGAGCGACCTGATGACAACAAGGGAGGCATCGGAATACCTGAAGCTCAGCTATATGACCCTGTACAAGCTGGCGCAGCAGGGCGAGATACCCGCTTACAAGCTGGGCGGACACTGGCGGTTCAACAGGACCGTGCTCGATAGCTGGTTCGCCGGTAAAGCGCAGGTCAGCGAAAGGAACGTCCTTCTCATCGGGGACGACCTGGAGACACTGGAGATAAATAATCTGATCACCACGCGGGACAATTTCAAGGTCACCACCGTTAAGAAGCCAAACCAGGCCTATCAAGAATTGGAACGAACAAATTACTCCGTCATCTTTCTAATTTCAAAACCTGCTTCCGACACAACCGCAGAGATCATCTCGGAGATCAGAAGAAGCGATAAAAAGGCGACAATCGTCATCAGCGCCAGACTGGGCGGCGAGCCCATCGCACTAGATACGCTTCCTCCCGGACCGTCCTATATAATCCAGAAGCCTTTTCAAGAAAACGATGTCCTAAAGATCCTGCATAGCATCGACAGCCAGACAGCAGGAGCCGAAGATAAGGCGACCGACCAGTTGATGTCCGAGCTGGTAGATTTGCGCCGGCGCATTAGCAGTCTTGCCAATTCCGGCAACGAGCGCAACCGGACGGAAGAGAAGCTGTATCAGACGGAAGAGAAACTGCGCCGCATTATGGACTCTTCCAATGATATATTCATACTGATGGATTCAGAACTAAATATCGTGGAAATGAATAATACGGTAACCAAGTATCTTCCCGCCGGCACCGTTAATAAAGACTACATCGGCAAGAACTTCTTATCAATCATGCCCGTGATGAAAGCCAGCGGACGCGATAAGCAATTGCTGGAAGTGCTTCGTACGGGAAAGCCGATGGAAATCAACGACATTGCAGTAGATCCCGCCTTCGGTGATATGAGAGTTTCGGTTAGGATATTCAAGGTAGGTAACGGCCTTGGCCTCATGGCTACGGATATAACCGAACTTAAACTGCTCGAATCCCTTAAGGAAAGCGAGGAGTTCAGCTCCAGTCTTATTGATAATGCGCCTTACCCTATACTTGTCGCCGAGCCCAATACAGCGATTAAATACGTCAATCCGGCGTTGTTGAAACTGACAGGGTATTCGCTAGCCGATCTTATAGGTAAAAAAGTTCCCTATCCCTACTGGACTGAGGAAGCCACCAAAAGAATGGTGCAAAATACCGGGCAAGCCCTGATGGACAGCGTACAAAAACTTGAACTGCCCATGAAAACAAAGCGCGGGAAATTGTTTTGGGTCGAAATAACGACCACAATTGTAATGCAGAACGATAAACTTTCCTGTTATCTATCGATATGGGTCGATATAACACAGCGCAAGAAAGCCGAAGAAGCACTTTTGCATGAGAAGAACTTCTCCGATTCCACGATTAACAGCCTTCCCGGCGTATTTTATATGATAGATACGAAAGGCCGTTTCGTGAGGTGGAATAATAACTTCGAGACCGAGACGGAGTACACGCCGGAAGAAATATCTAAGATGAACCCGATTGAACTCTTTCATAAGAAAGACAGGCCCCTGATCCAGCAGAGGATAGAAAGAACATTTACCGATGGCAAGGATTCGATAGAGATCAACGCTGTCTCAAAAAGCGGACGCGTGGTGCCGTACTACCTTACGGGATCCCGTATAACACTGAACGACAAGACGTACCTCGCAGGTGTCGGCATTGAGATGTCCGAGCTCAAGCGGCTGGAAGATGAAGTGAAGGAATGCGAGGAAAACTTAAAAGCCTTCCTCGATAATGCTCCTGACGCCATACTTGTACATGATATTGAAGGAATTATCGTAGATTTTAATAAAAAAGCTGCGGAGATGCTCGACATTAACAGAAAAGGTTATATCGGCAAGAGCATCCTCGATATAGGTTTAGTCGGCAAGGAACGTCTGCCGATAATCATCGATGGATTGAAGGAAATTAAAAAGGGCAAAGCCAATAAGCCTGTTGAATTGGAGTTCATAAAGAAGAATGGCTCGCACGGCATTGTGGAAGTAACGGGCTTCCCTATTACAAAAGACGGCAAGACTCAAGTATGCGATATCATAAGAGACATCACTAGTATTAGGACAACAACCAAAGCTAAGGCAAAGAAACCTAAAAAATAGCCCCGGATTCCACTTTCCAGATACGCTTTGCTTTGCGGCACCTGAATAGTCTTTTCTATATTTTGCGATTAACTATATTTGTCATACTAATATCGCTTAAAATAGTATGAAATTTAAATGGGATTGATTCTGTAATTTTTACCCCATATAATAGAATCACAGGTATAAAATAACCACATCACAAATACAGCCGGGTAAGCTGTGAGAGTAAGGTTATAATCGATACGATGACAACTAAGAGATTCATGACAACGTCGATCCTGACAGCGTTCGCGCTGGCAGCTTCGTTAATTGTCTCCGTGCTGCCTCAAGCCATATCACCTCATACTGTCCGGGCAGATACTATACAAAAGGTTCTCACTTCAAGCACCACATGGACCGTGCCCGCGGGAGTCACATCAGTGGAAGTGCTGGTGGTTGCCGGAGGAGGAGGGGGAGGAGGCAGCGCCATCGACAACTACTGCGGCGGCGGAGGCGGTGCCGGCGGAGTATTATATATGTCCGGCTATAGTGTAACCCCCGGTCAGGCAATCAAAATCACCGTAGGTGCCGGCGGCGCCGGCGGTTCCGGCAGCGATAATAATCAGGGAACAAAAGGGGGAGACAGCTCATTCGGTGCGCTGACGGCGGTTGGAGGAGGAGGAGGAGGAGGAGGCTTTGCGTTTATAGGAAGGGGTACAGGCAGCACAGGCGGTTCAGGCGGCGGAGGCGCAACCAGATTATCGAGTTACAGCGGCGGCAGTGGTACCACGGGACAGGGCAACAACGGCGGAAAGAGCTACTACAGCAGCATTTTTAGTTCCTGGGATAATGCAGCCGGCGGCGGCGGCGGTGCCTCAGCAAAAGGAGCGGATGGCTATCCTAGAGAAGGCGGCAATGGCGGAGACGGCGTATATTACGGCGACATATTCGGCACAGACGTAGGAGACGGCGGCTGGTTCGGCGGCGGCGGAGGGGGCGGCACTCCTCACTACGACAACGGCGGTGGAATAGGCGGCATAGGGGGAGGCGGAAACGGGGGCGGCGACAGCAGCGGCGCCTCTGCTCAGTCATTTACCGGTGGCGGAGGCGGAGGCGGAGCGGATGATTTATATATTAGAAACGGCGGCAATGGCGGATGCGGTGTTGTCATTATCAGATATCAGGGAACCGAGGTGGTAGTAGCTTACGACACACCGGGCTCGTACACATTCACACCTCCTGCGTGTGCAACCGAAATTCAGTATCTAGTAGTCGGAGGTGGAGGCGGTGGAGGCGGTATCGGCGGATACGGTGAAGGCGAAAACGGCGGGAGCGCTTTCGCAGGTGCGGGAGGCGGCGGCGCCGGAGGATTCAGAACAGGAACATATCCGGTGACTCCGTTACAGCCTTACACAGTAGTGGTGGGCACAGGCGGTTCCGCAGGTGTGCATACTATCGATGGCGGCAACGGCGGTGATTCGTCATTCGCAACGATAACTGCCGCAGGCGGAGGCGGCGGGGCTTCCAGCCCAACCCCCGATGACGACGGCCTTGCCGGCGGTTCCGGAGGCGGAGGACGGTACAACTCTTACGGGGTCGGCGGCGCAGGTAACACACCGGCAACCAGCCCTTCACAGGGCAATAAAGGCGGCAACGGCGCCTCATCAGGATATAGCGCCGGCGGCGGCGGCGGAGCGTCTACGGCAGGAGCCAACGGCGCTGCTTATGGCGTCGGCGGTGCCGGCGGGTCAGGTACTGCCAGTGCCATAACAGGGACATGGATTACCTATGCTGGTGGTGGTGGTGGTGGTGGATACGAAGCCACTGGGGGCGCAGACGGCGCCGGCGGCGGCGGATCAGCCCCTCCCACTCGCGGCGCCGGCAACCCCGGGACAAACGGCCTCGGCGGCGGCGGAGGCGGAGCGACAGGCTCTTCCAACGGCGACGCGTTCAGCGGCGGAGAGGGCGGATGCGGCATCGTCATAATTAAATATATATGCACCGGCCCCACACCCACGCCAACTTATACACCGACGCCTACCGCGACACCTACATCTACTGCAACGCCGACTCCGACTGCGACACCTACAGCTACCGCAACGCCGACTCCGACTGCGACACCTACAGCTACACCGACACCTACACCCACACCGACGCCGACTGCGACACCTACCGCTACCCCGACATCAACACCAACACCCGTACCGCAGCCCGTCATCGACACGATAGAGTTATGGGCCACCGAAGGCTCCCCTTATGAAACGGACGCTCTCATACCGCAGGTGGAATTCAATATCAAGATAGCCATAACCGACGGCGATACGCTGAATGATTTGAGCACGGTAACAGCTAATGTTTATTATGACGCAGACGGCTCTTACAGCGCAGGTGAAGTGCCGACATCAGGAAATACTCAATACTGCGCCATACTCACGTGGACAAAGGGAGGATCACCTGCCTGGACGATATCTCCGGCAAGCGACACCACGTGGACTATCGAAACACCGAATTGTGTCCAGCCCGAACTGACCGAGACCAGCGGTACGTTCGAATTTCATTTCAAGCCGGGCAAGGTTGCGGCCCAAACAACTGACCCTGCCCGATGGCACATACATGTTAAGGCAACGGACAGCGTTTTCAACACCGCCACAGGGACCAGGCAGAACCTGACGATGGCCTGGTACGGCGCGGTTATCGTAAATAGCACCGGTGTTCACTGGGGCTTTGTGGAGCCGGGTATCGATTTCACGGATGCATCCAGCCGCCGGGGCGACATCTCGATAACTTACATATCAAATGGCGCGTACAGCCAGCAAATAGCCGCATCCACTTTATGGATCGGGAACCCTTCCGGAAGCGCGGCACTGAACCCGTCAGGCACACCGGGCGCTAATGAATTTTCTCTGAAGGCAAACGATGACGAGAACCTCGATTCAGCGGTTACAGTCTCAGGCTTATACCAGACATTTGACATCGGGACGATAACGCCGGAGAGCGGCAACTTTGAAGTATTCAACAGCCTATGGCTCAGCCTTGGAATACCCATGGCGGACGCTACTTTCAGCGGCACGATTTTTTACCAGATATCCCAGTAATTGTATAAAGGTATGCTATTTTGGATTAATTTATCAATAAGGTGATGTTTTTAGAAATTTGATTAAAATACTTGACTTCTGCCTAAATTTTAGATTAGATTAATTATAGACAATAAGTGAATTAGATAAAGGTAAACCCCGAGCGATCGGGGGACGCAAAGCCACAGGTCTCTGGTAGTGGAGACAGCTGGGTTGCCGACAGAGGAGTAATTGCCGACAACTCTTTTTTTATAGAAAATTCAATAGATGAACGGTCCGGACAAAGGTAAACCCCGAGCGATCGGGGGACGCAAAGCCACAGGTCTCCAGTAAACGGAGACAGCTGAGCTGCCAGAGATCGAAGCGATTCTCGGCGGCTCGAATTTTTTAGCAGAAAGTAAAAGAGGCAATATTAATCAAAATAGAAACCTGAAAGGAGGTTCTAGTAGTGAAGACAACTTTAAACAGGAATTCAATCAAATTAACAGCGAAAGGAGGTGAAATGAATTTGAAGCTTAAGGCAGTATTTTCAATCATTGCCGTTCTGTCGCTGGCCATGGCTCTGACGCCCGGCGTAGCTTTCGCGGCTGAGGTACCCAGCTCCTTCTCCTGCGGCAGCTCGCAGCCCGAGATAGTAGGAGAAATCACGACCGGTGAAGACACCATCATCCCTGATGTACCAAACACCATCAACTTCTCGGTTTCCGACGCGAACACGCTTGCCGATATCGAGAGCATAACCGTCTATCTATACTACGATGCCGACGGCGTTTACGCCGAGCCAACTGGTAACGAGAGCGCTGACGTACATACCTTTGTAATCCTGACCTGGACACCGGAAGGCGGCTGGACCATAGAGCCAACCGGAACCATGTGGGAAATAGACACAGCTAACTGCGTTACACCGGACCTGGGCTCAACCTCGGGCGACTTCGTTCTTTCCTACATCCCCAGCCCTGTTGCTCAGGAAAGCACAAGCGGCGACGCCGAGTGGCATATCTTCTTAGTGGTTGATGACGGAAGCACCACCCCGGTCACCTCTTATACGGAAGACCTGGAGATGGCCTGGTACGGGTCGGTCACGATCAACACAGCAGGCGTCCACTGGGGCGAGGTAACTCCCGGTATGGACTTCGCCGAAGGCGCTCCCAGCGAGATAGCAGACATCTCCGTAACCTACATCTGCAACGGCGCCTATGACGAGCAGGTCGCTTCTACAGCCACCTGGGCGGGCAATGCATCCACAGCAACACTGACAGCGGATGCGTTAAATGCTAACGAGTTCGCTCTGCGAGCTGACGATAACACTGACCTGGTCAGCGCCGTAACAGTCGCCGACACCTATACAGCGATCGACGACACCGGCAGCTTAACCGAGGAAGTGGGCGACTCCGTAATTACCAACAGCGTTTGGCTCAAGCTCAACGCAACGTTTGCTTCCGACACCTACGCCGGTGCTATCTACTATCAGATAGCGCAGGGTACATACTAAGAAAGGAACCTAAATAAGGTTTGATACAGAGGGGCGAGTTTGATCTCGCCCCTCTGTTGGCTTATAAAAGAACTGTTTTTTAATTACAGGTAACGTGGCAACAGGTATTCATATAATCGTAAATAGTGCTCCCGTAATTCATGCTATTGATAAACAAACCATCCTGAGGTATATTCCAAGCAGGAAATATATCTCGGAGGCATTGTAAAGTGAAGATATCTCGATTCTATAAGACAATCGCTTTATGGCTCGCCGTATGCACCATGGCTTGCTTCGCGGCGGTAGCTGTACCAGGCTATTCCGCAGCGGCCGATGGCGGAGGAATTGCGCTCTCCGGCACCTTCTCCAGCAAGACCTTTGAGATACCACAGGGCTCCTCTGTTGAAGCGTCGAATGTGAATATAGTGGTGTTCAACAACGACGATGAAAGCATAGGCATAAATCTGACCGGCCAGTGCCCCACGGGCGTAAGCCTTGTTTTCTCCGAATCGAGCTTCGAACTGGCCCCCGACAGTCACAAGACCGTCAGCATAGTCAGCATCGACGTTACTACGGATGCGGTCCCCGGTGAATACGAGGTCAGCATCACAGCGGAGGCATACACAACAGGCGTCGAGGGAATACAGCTTCTCGGCTCGGTAAGGCAAACGGCCAGCCTCACGGTCACCGGCGAATCGGGGACGGTTTCCGTGCAGACGGTCAGCCCGGACGGGATCCCGGTCCCCGCCAGGATAAGATTATTTAAAGTCATCGGCAGCAGCAAGGTCGAGTTTGCCTACAGCGACACAGGATTATTAAACGCCACGGTGTCTCCGGGAAGCTATGTAGCGGAAGGCTATGTCGGCGGCAAACTGCTGGATGAGGAGAGCTTCGACATAGCGGCCGGGGAAACGAAAACCATCTCCCTTACGGTGGAGACGATCTATTTCTATCACTTCGCCGTGCTGGAATATTTCAACTCGGACACCGGGAATCTGGCATATGTAGAGATACAATATACGGTCAAGAACGTATATGAAGAGGTCGATGATGCGTCGATACTGCTTGATGTCACGCTCGACGGTGAACCTCTTGAGCAGAAGACCATCGCCCCGCCCAACAGGCTGACCCTGGACGGAGTGAACGGCGTTTGGGAATACACGCCTCTTGAAGGATGGAAATCCGGCGATTACAGTTTCAAGCTGATACTTAAGATAGGCGACGAAGTATATACCTATTCGACGGAGAAACAGCTGGACGTGACCGGCGATGCCTCCGTCGGCGGCTCGAACACGCCGCTGATAATCGGCATAGTCTGCGCGATAGTTGTCGTTTTTGCCGTCGCGCTTTACATGATATTGAAGAAACGCAAGGCAAAGGCTCCTCAGCCACAGAGCAAGAAGAAGGGCAAAGAGGAGAGCAAGCCGCAGCAGTGAGGTCGTTCTGAGAAAGGTTTGCACAATATTAATACCGGCGCTATGCCTGGCAGCGATCATCTCGATGCTGTCTATCGGCGTCACCAATAACGAGACGCAGGCTGCTCCGTCCAGTTTCACTATACCTGAAGCGACGGCCACTCCCGAACCGACGCCCACCCCTGAGCCAACATCAACGCCCGAGCCAACCTCTACCCCCTCCGGCAGCGGCGGCAGCCACGAGGGCAGTCAGCCCTCGATATCGGTGCAGTTGACTATAGATATCTTCGGGCATCAGACGCAGTGGCTGCGCACCGCGGAAGGCAAGATACTCCAGGACATCTATGCCGTATCGCCGGACGGCAGCATAGCCCTGTTCATCCCGGCCGGCACGTACGCCTACGATGCCGACGGCAACCCGCTCTCGGAGATATCCCTTATACTGACCAATCCCCACATGAAGGCTCCGGATTCAACGTTACCGGACGGTGATTATGTGCTGGGCACATATGAGTTCTGGCCCGACGGCGCAACCTTCTCGCAGCCGATAAATATCTTTATTTTCTACTCCCCTTCCGAGCTGCCGAAGTCGCCTGACGAACTTAGTTTCATCACGTACTCTCTCAACGAATTGCATGAGTGGTATGAGATCCCATCCACTTTGAATATGGACGACAACATGGTGACTATCTCCATCGGCGCCCTCGGCACGTTCGCTCTGACCGCCGCGGCCCAGCCGACCAAAGGGCACGGCGGTTCGGCTATACTGTTCTTGCCGCCGGGAACCGGCAACCTGATATTCCTCACGCTGCTGCTGCCCGCCGCGGTGCTGGCGCTCCTCATCTACGCCGTCATCAGACGCAGGCGCATGAGCCCGGCTACCGTTGACTCCGATTTATAACAAGATTGCCGCCTCTAGCTCGACATTGACTGTAACCAGTTTTTATGCTAAAATTACTTAATAAAATATAATTATTTATCAACACTAGTTCTCATGACGTCTTTCATTATCCGGAAGATATCTATATAATTGTTGAATTCAGATTTAACGGGAAACGGACATGGCAGCTAAGAGGACATCGGTAATATCGATCCTGGCGGCGCTTATACTAATCGCCTCTTTCTTATCTGCCCTGCTGCCTCAAACCATCTCACCCAAACCAGTCCAAGCAGGGACAACGCAGACTGTATTCACCTCTAGCACCACATGGCATGTCCCGGATGGTGTTACCTCAGTTCAAGTGCTGGTAGTCGGTGGTGGTGGCGGCGGTGCTGGCGCTGGCATCGCGCTCTACGCCGCAGGTGGTGGTGGTGGTGGTGGTGTGATCTACAATTCCAATTATGCTGTAACCCCTGACACAGATATCACGGTCACCGTTGCTGGCGTAGCTTCAGGCGGATCCAGTACTGATGCCGGTGATACCGGCGGAAACAGCGTATTTGGCACAATAACTGCATACGGCGGTGGGGGAGGTGGAACTCAAACGGGACTAAATGGAGGGTCCGGTGGCGGTGGTGGCTTACGCACTACGATAGAGTACAACGGAGGAAGCGGCACATCAGGGCAGGGAAATAGTGGCGGACGAAGTTTCTATCAGCTCATAGGTCTTCATTATGCCGCCGGGGGAGGAGGTGGCGCTGGCGCAGTTGGAGCCGAAGGCAGCACAACTCAAGGCGGCAATGGAGGAGTTGGGGTTTACTATGGTGATATATTCGGCACTAGTGTAGGGGCCAATGGCTGGTTCGGAGGAGGAGGAGGAGGAGGAGACCATTCCACAGGTGGTTCCGGCGGAACAGGAGGAGGAGCTAGTGGCGCTAGCGGCAACGGAAACGGTAATAGCGTAACAGTCGCTAATAGCGGAGGCGGAGGCGGAGGTGCTTATTGTACAGGCACTATCAGAAACGGAGGCTCAGGCGGCTCAGGCGTAGTGATAATAAAATACGTAACAAACGATGCGCCTACTATAACATCGGTAACACTTCAGCAATCGGATAAGTCTACCTCCACCAGCTCCATGACCCCTCAAACATCGTACAACGTTGAGATAGTGGCCGGTGATGCAGATACTATCGACGACATAAACCAGTTAGATATATGGATTTTCCGGGATGACAATGCAGGTGACGACGGTGCGCCTGGCGAAACCTGGGACGCGGACCATGAGGCCATCTACAGGTGGACTAAGTCGGGAAGCACCTGGAGCATGCAAAACAGCTCGGCTACTACCACGTGGAGCATCACGACCGGCAACTGCGATACGCCGGGCAACATGGCAGCCACGTCGGGAGAATGGAACCTTTACTTCACCGTGGGCAAGCTGGCGCAGGAAGCAGACGGAACCTCCGCTGAATGGGATATCAAGGTCACTGTCACGGACTCCGTCTCCAACACCGTCAGCAGCACCATATACAGCAAATCGATGGGCGCGTATTCCTCACTTTCACTCAGCAGCTCTACCATAAGCTTCGGCTCCATCGCCCTGGGCGGAACCGCTGCGATCCAGACGCCGGCGGAGCATTATGTCACGCTTATCGCGATATCTAACGATACCTTCGCGCTCGGCTCAAAATCCAGCTCTCCATGGACCAACGGGGGGAATAACGCAACGCTTGACACGGACGGCTCCCCAGGGGCAGGCTACTTCTCTTTGACCCAGGATGACGCCGGCGATGGCAGCGGGCATCCGTCCACACCACAATATGTAACCACGTCAACCGCAACCATAACAGGTCACGGAACAGACACGCGAACATCCACTGCAGCAAGCGCCAGCGAATCCACCAGCAACACCAACATATATATGGACTGTATACTGGGAGCCTCAGGATTAAAGGTTCTCACCTATTCAGGCACAATCACCTTCACGATTACAAACGATTGAGAAAGCCTCACCGGTTTATCCATAATTAACTTCTTTTCAGCCGCAATATTGTATAAAATTGCTTAAAATATATTGACAATAATATTATTTTCTATTATAATATGGGCGCAGCGTAAGAAAGGAACGTCGGCACACGGTAAAAATGGAGGCCGTTTATGAAAGCAATTACGAATATTGATACCGAAAATCTAAGGAAAGGGGGTAGAGTTAAAATGAAAGCATGTATTAATAAAATTTTATATATAGCTGCGATAGTAACTCTGCTTATAGGTCTTACGCCTTCGATCGCATACGCTGCCGACAGCGGCGCGACCGGTTCCTTCTCATGTACCAACGCCGCCCCGACGATAACGTCGATTACGCTGCAACAGTCCGATAAAGCCACTGAGACCGGCTCCATGACGCCACAAACGGCATATGTCGTGCAAATCGTCGCCGGCGACGCAAACACACTGGCAGATATCACCCAGATAGACATATGGATCTTCCGCGACGACGATGCCGGCGACGATGGAGCGCCCGGCGGGACATGGGACGCCGACCATGAAGCCATCTACAAGTGGGTTGATACACCAACCTGGAGTATGGAGAACGGCGTTGCTACAACTACGTGGAGCATAACAACCGAGAGCTGCGATACTCCCGCAGACATGGGCGCCACGTCGGGTGAATGGAACCTGTACTTCACAGTAGGCAAGCTGGCGCAGGAATCAGACGGAACCGCGGCTGAATGGGACATAAAAGTAACTGTCACAGATGCCCAGGCCGGTACAGCCAGCACCACTATCTACAGCAAATCCATGGGCGCATATTCCGCGCTTTCGCTGAGCTCCGCAACCATAGCCTTCGGCGATATAGCCGTGGGAGGTACGGCAGCGATCCAGACGCCGGCGGAACATTATGTCACTCTGGTGGCTATATCTAACGATACATTTGCCCTCGGCGCGAAATCCAGTTCAACATGGACCAACGGCGGAAGCAGTGCAACACTCGATGCTGACGGTACGCCCGGAGATGGTTACTTCTCTCTAACACAGGACAATGCCGGTGACGGCAGCGGTCATCCGACTACGCCACAATATGTAACTACGGAGACCGCCAACATAACAGATCTTGGCGCTGTCAGCAGAACCGCGACGGATGCTGCAACCAGTGAAGGTACAACCGATACTGATATGTACATGGACTGTATACTGGGAGCCTCTGGCTTCGTATATGGAACCTACTCTGGAACCATAACATATACAATAACGAACAGTTGAAGTTAATCGGTATCTTGGAACTGAGAACAGCAAAGGGGGCGCATAGTCGCCCCCTTGCCACGAGTAGCTGGTAATCACTGATAAAGAAGATGAGGATAGCTTGAGGAGGTTTAAAATACAACGTCTATTCTACGTAACATTGTTGAATTCTTACATCATCCAATATATTATAGATTCACTTTTAAAGGTATGGAGGGATAATCATGAAGCTTGGATCGCCGCGGGGAATAATCGCCTTATGCGCTCTTATAATGTCAATGATTATGCTTTCGTCGGTATTCTTGCTTTCCACAGCAGCGCTGGCTGACGAAGGAGTAGCCATGTCCGGAACATTTGCCGGACAGAAATACGTGATCCCCAGCGGCTCTTCGGTAAGCTCTTCCGAGATTTTCGTTACCGTCATCAGCGAATATGAAACCAATATAGGCATCCAGATGACTTGCGCAACACCGGTCGGCGTCAATATAAATCTCTCTGATACTGATTTCACCCTCGACCCGGGCGAAAGTCAAGCCATCTCCATAGAAGTACAAACTACGGAAGACGCTGCCGCCGGCAACTACACGATATCAATTATAGCCACACCATACATTACAAACCCGGGCGGCGTACAACTCCTGCCTGAGATCATGCAGACAGCCGGCTTGACCATTATAGGAGAATCCGCCAGTGTAACGCTGCTTGCGGTCAGCCCTGACGATACTCCCGTAATCGCCGAACTGCGCTTATTTAAACTTATCGAAGGCAGGTATCAGGAAGTCGCATACGATACCAGCGCGTCATCACTTAACGCGATCGTGGCCCCCGGCACTTTCCTGGCGCAAGCCTATGTCGGCGGCCAGCTGCTCGATGAAGAGACGTTTGATATAGCGACCGATGAGAATAAAACCATAAAATTGACGGCAGGCACTATATACTTTGAGAATCCCGGCCTCCTGCCCTACTACGATAATGACGGTAATCTGGGCTATATCAATATCTACTACACGGTCAGAAACGTATATGAACCTGTGGACAACGTGGCTATAAAACTGCTTGTTACACTGGACGGGAACACGGTTGAGCAGAAGAACCACTCTACGATCCCGACGCTTGTTATAGGCAGGGCTAGCGGATCAATAGACTATCTCCCTTACAGCGGAAACGGGCTGTACAGCTTCACGCTCCAGCTGTTCGTGGACGGCGTTCTTTATACCTCCTCACCGGAAATGACATTCGAAGTTGATGACAATGGCGGAACCGCGGGTAAAGATGACAACTCAAATATCCCGCTGATAATAGGCATAGTCTGCTCGGTTGTTATACTTTTATGCATCGCTTTCTACATGATATATAGAAGCCGTAAGGCAAAACACAGCAAAGCTAAAGCCAGAACTAAGAAGAGGCGTATAAGAAGGGAATAAAACCGTATAGCGAGGCCGCTATGGTGAGGGTATTCGTAATATGGACAATCGCTCTCTGCCTGGCGGCAAGTATCTCGATGGCGTATATCAGCGCCGCTCAAAACGAGATGCACGCCGCTACAGGCAGCTTCAACGTGTCCGGCACGTCCACACCTACTCCTACGCCTACGCCTGCACCGACCGCATACCCAACTCCTACGTCTGCGCCTCCCACACCTACAGTCACGCCTTCGACACCAACCCCTGAACCGTCTGCTACCGCCACGCCTACGGCTACCTCAACCCCAACGCCTACAGCCACAAGCAGCAGCGGGAGCAGCCAGCCGTCAATATCACTGCAATTCATCATAAATATCATGGAACAGAAGACAATCGGTCTGCGGACCGTCACCGGCAAGGTGCTCGGCGACATCACCGCCGCTTCTGAAGACGGCAAGATTACCATGACAATATATAAAGACACTTTCGTGTATAACGCCTTCGGCGAACCGCTGTCGGTGATAAACATTACCGCAATCGACCCGACTTTGAAGGCCCCTCCGTTGTCGCTTCCGGACGAGCATTACTTCGTATACGTCTACGAATTCTCGCCACACGGGACCGGTTTCTCGGCGCCGGTTGAGATCGGGTTCACCTACAATGACTCGGAACTGCCCAAATCGCCTGAGGAATTAACGCTGCAGATTTACAGGATGAACGGCGCCCCCGATGAATGGGAGGCCCTTCCCAGCCTTTGGGATACAGAAACATCTTCCGTAATCTGCTCGACCAATCACCTCAGCACATACGCTCTCATCGCGGCGCCTCTGCAAGCAACCGAACCCACGCCGCAGCCGGCGCCAGCCCCTTCCGCAACACACGGCGACTGGATATATCTGGTGCTTATTCTGCCCGCGGCATCCTTCATATTCTTCATATATGTCTTGCTCAGATGGCGTCTTAGAAACAGCCCTGCTGCGGAGGAAGAGCCCAAGCTATAAGCATGACTAATACGCAATAGATAAACCGATTCTCCCCGCAACGTCATGTTCGGTAATATTTAATGAATCAGTATTGTATAATATAGTGACTCCGAGATTCCGGCAGTTATTATCGTAACAGAGGTTTAGCAATCTCGGATAAATGTGGGGTGCGTGATGCCGAAGACAAACAAAAATGCCAGATCGAATATCAAAAAGGGACGAAAAAGCGCGGCCAGCGAAAATAAGATCCGCCATCTGCTGGAATCGATCACAAATACGGTCTTTGAGGCCGATACAAACGGAAACATCACCTATGCAAACCGTATGACCTTAAGAATGTTAGGTTATACCCAGAGCGACCTGAAAAGCGGCGTTAATATACTGAATATCGTGGCGGACGATGAGGCGGACAGGATGAAATCGTCGATAAGCAAACTGCTCGATGAGGAAAACAAGGCAGAAACGCCGGGTCTGGAAGAATACACCGCTCAAAGATCGGACGGTTCGACCTTCCCCATGACGATACATTTTAACCGGATAATTGACGATGATGACCAGGTTACAGGCATCAGGGGTATATTTTTCGATACAAGCAACGATAAATCGTATAAAGCGGCGCTTCAGATGTCGGAGGAGAAGCTCCGGTTCATAGTAGACTCAATATCGGACGGAATAATAGTAACGGACATCGAGGGCAGGATAGTTGAAGTCAACAACGCTACTCTGCAGAAGGCGGGATACACCCGCAAGCAGGAGATAATCGGACAGAACGCCTTTGAGTTCATCGTGCAGAAAGATCAGCAGCGATTCCAACAGGACATGTTCGAGACACTGCTCAGAAAAGATGTGCTGGACAAGGTCGAATACACGCTCTGGGCTGTTGACGGCAAGAAATTCGATGCCGAAATCAGCTCCGCGCTGTTAAGGGACGAAGAAGGCGATCCTAAAGGTTTTATCGGAGTTGTCAGGGACATCACCAGCAGAAAGAAAATAGAGTCTAATCTCAAAAGCAGTGAAGAGAGGCTCCAGGCCATAGTAGAGAACGCTCCCGATGCTATTTTTATCTACGATAGTGAAGGCAACATGATATACGGCAACAGGAAAGCTGAAGAGCTTACCGGTTATTCCAAGATAGAATTCATGGGAAAGAATATCTTCGATATGGGAATCATATCGGAAGAATATATCCAGTTAGTAGCGGAAAAATTGAAGCAGTTCAGAGGGATACCGGGCGGGCCGCAGGAGGTTGAACTTATCAATAAGAGCGGACGCCGTGTTCTAATAGAAGTAACCGTTTTCCCTATCGCCAAGCAGGGCTCTTCCGAGGTTGTAGGCATAGCGCGCGACGTCACCGAACGCAAACGTATGGAAAAAGAACTTGACGAGCATCGCCATCAACTGGAAAAACTGATAGAACAGCGTACCAAAGAGCTCACTGCAACCAACCAGCGACTTCAGTCGGAGATCGCCGAGCGAAAACTCGCTGCAGATGAACTGAGATCCTCTGAAGACAAGCTGCGGTTCATTTTTGATTCAATGGACGTGGGGATAATCGCCACAGATATGAAAGCGCGGATTATAGAGGTCAATGATGCCGCTCTCAAAATGTTCGGGTATGAAAGAGATTCTGTGATAGGAAAGGACGGCCTGAAATTCATCGCGGGAAAAGATCAAAAAAGGTTAGCAGACGATATTAAAAAGATTTATAAAGAACAACGCAATGTTAATCTCCGGTATGATATTGCCAATAAGGCCGGCGATATATGTCCTGTCGAGATTAGCGCCACCCTGTTGCATGACAGCAACGGAGAGCACGCGGGATTCATGGCTATCATTAGAGATATCAGCCGCTGAAGATATCTTGCATCACCCCCAACAACAGCCCCCAGATACTACAAGCAACTCCTTATTTTTAACCTTCAGGCGTAAAACAATATAATATTCTTGTATTTCGTAATATTTCCTTGACATATCTCAAGGATTACTATAGAATAGCTATCCTATAGGGTCATATTATATCTCACTATAGTCACATATAATATCGATACAAATAAGCTGTCAAAAAACGCTATCTAGTATAGTGATAAACCACGATTAACATGATAACAGCAGGCAAAAGGATATATACGTGTGTTCACAGAGAGACCGGTGAATAGCTACATATGATTAATAAACCATTGACAGATACTTTATATTCTATTATAATATATTATGTTTTATTATATCATTAGTTTACTAAAATGGTTGACCATTATTACGCGAACTTCTTGAAATCGCCGAATCGGCTGTGGCACATCTGTTTGAGTGTATTGAGATGGAGAACAAGGATAAAGAACAACTTTATAAAGAACTTGAATCCGCTCATCGCCAGCTTGCTGAATGCAAAGCTTCCGAGGCTGAGAAACTCGAACAAATCACTGCTCTTCTTCAAAATGAAGAGCGCTTCAATCTGTTCATTGAGAATTTCCCTGACCCTATCATTTCTTACTCACTGGGCGGCTTAATTCAATACGTAAATAAGAAGACGGAAGAAATCACCGGTTATTCACGCGATGAACTTGTCGGCAAGAACATCGTCGACTCACTGCTGGTATCAAAACGCTCCATTCCTGTAGTTGAAGCTTCACTTGATAAGCAAACCCGCGCCAAACCTATAGCACCCTATGAGATAGAAGGCCTGTCAAAATCCGGAGCTACAATCTTCTTCGAAGTCGTTGGAGTCCCTGTCAGTGTAAAAGGGAAGTCTGAAATATTTGTCATCGCCAGGGATATCACCTCGAAAAAACTTACGGACCAGAAAGCGGAGCAGCTTAAGTCCGTACTGCAATCCATAAGAAGCGCTAATATTTCATCCAGCGCTAAGAAGAATCGCGAACTTATGCTGGAAAAAGCCTGCGATCAACTCCTTCATGTGCGGAAATATCATAACGCATGGGCTGTTTTATTCAATGAAAAGGGCAGCCTTATAGCCAGTGCTAAAGCCGGAATAGGAAATGAATTCAAATCAATCGTCAATCAGTGCAGCACCGGCAAACCGCCGAAGTGTATTAAGCCCTCACTAAACCATGAAGCAATATCCGTAACGAATAATCCTCTCATGGACTGCTGCGAATGTCCATTGTCTATGCTCTATTACGGCAAAGGATGCATGAGCGTCAGCTTCAAATATAACACGGCTTATGGGGTCATTGTAGCTTCAGTTCCCGTCAATATAGTTAATAACATGGAAGAGCACGGCTTCCTTCGTGAGGTCGCAGAATACCTGAGCTCGGCGCTGCACAATATCGAACTGGAAGAGGAAGCCAGTCTTATCGAAGGTTCGCTCAGGCAAAGCGAAGAGAAATACAAGGCCTTATTTGAGCACGCAAACGAAGCTATCTGTATCGCACAGGACTCCATACTTAAACTATGCAATCCTAAGGCCGCAGAGATTACCGGCTACTCAAAAGATGAATTGCATATGAAGCCTTTGACAGATCTGATCCACCCTGATGACATAGAACAGATTCTTAGCAGACACACCAAAAGGGTGAAGGGAAATAAAGTGCCTGATGAAAACTATTTCCGTTTTATCAAGAAATCGGGTGAAATCAGGTGGGCTCAGATGAACACGGTGGCAATTGACTGGGAGGGCCAGCCTGCCACGCTCAATTTTGTAAACGACGTTACCGAACGCAAACGGATGGAAGAAGCGCTATGTGAATCAGAAGAACGGCATAGGGCGCTGGTTGAGGCCTCCAGCAAAGCCGGTATCGGCATGGTAATACTGCAAAGCACTGAAGATCAGGAAGCGTTGATCGTCTTCGCGAACGACGGCGCTATACAAATAACAGGCTATACAAAAGAAGAAATACTATCGAAACCGCTGAGCACATTCATGCCGCCCGATGATTTTTTGATTGTTCTTGAACGATACAGGAACAGACAGAAAGGCATTCCAACCATATCATATTATGAAACATACATCATATACAAAGACGGGTCTATGATCCCCGTCCTCATAAGCGCGGCTACACTGAAGCATCATGACAAAATAGCTACCGTCGTTTATTTCAGAGAAGTGACACAGATTAATAAAACAGGAAAGGCGACAACTCTCCATGCTTAAGAACATTGTCGCCGTAAAATTAGAGCGTGAAATGATCTACCCGCAACCAGTAAGATATAAGAATACCATGGACAGAGTTAAAGAAGTATCGTTCCGCCGATCTGTCCTTCATTTATATGATGGACAGATAAAAGTGACGTTTAACAATGATAATATGGCACAGGCAATTCATAGAACTGAATGGCCATATTCATCGGTTGATAAACCATTAAAAGCATTCTCACTCGACCTTTGACCCCGGCTTGTACACGCGTTGTTTCCAGCTTGTGCCCCTCCCCGTCAAACGCTTGATAACACTAGCCGTGCCGCATACTATCCAGAATGAGATGCTTAAAGGTTGCAGCAGAAAATAACGCTTCGAATGGCGAAAGCGATGGTCTATGATTATTCGCATGAGAAATATGAATAATATCTGTAATACAATTAATAACGAAAAACCGTAGTCCGGGAGCCCCGGTGTGACACGGCCGACAGCTATCAAGAAAGGCAGGATAAAAACGCCGAATACGGCGATTATGATTATAGTGAAGATCAACGGTGACAGCGAAGTAATAGAATAGAACCACTTGCCCATGCCCTCCCATAAAGGACCTAATCTTTCATACATACGGCATGAGATCATACCCGTAAGATCAACCACGCCATGGCGTTTGCCCCGGCGCACAATCTCAATACCAAGCCAGACGTCCTCAAGAATCCTCGACTTAACAATCTCGTGACCGCCCATAGCCCTGTAATCATCAGCCTTAAAGAAAAGGAACTGCCCTATGGCAACGCCCGGCCTCGGTTTTTTTGACCGCTGCACCCACCATAACGGCAGACAGCTTAATATGAAGAAATACATCATCGGTATCGCCACCCTCTGCGCGAAAGAGACCGTATGCTGTAAAGGAAATCCGGACAGCAGAGACACGCCGTGGTTGTGGGAATAAGCTAGCGCGCTGCTAAGCATCTCTGGAGCATGAATGGTATCCGCGTCGGTGAACAGCAGCCAGGAGCCTTTAGCCTCCAGCGAAAGTTGATGGCAGGCATATGTTTTACCCGCCCATCCCTGAGGCAGCGGGGCGCCCCTCAGCAGCCTTACCCTAGGATTGGCCTGCGACATCTCTTGCACTATGTCAGCCGTGCGGTCGGACGATCCGTCATCGAGAACCAGTATTTCGTAATTCGGATAATTCTGCCTCGTTAAAGATTCAAGGCAATTCCTTATATTGCTTTCTTCATTTCTAGCCGGGATAAGAACCGATATCAAAGGCAGGGGATCTGGCAGCGCGCCGTCGTTTTTTCCGAGCCTGTGGAGAGCCCTCAGATTCAAGATGAGGTTAATTATGAAAACAGCAAGACATATGGTGACGGCTGCCTGATAGATATTCCACATATTCTACTGCCTCTAACGGCTGTAACTGCCCCAGGCCTGCGACTGCACTATGTCATCGTTAGAAGCCTGGTTCTTTAGAAAGAAGAAGGAGCACAACACGCCCGCGGTGACAGCATAACCCCAGGAATGTTCGCCCAAATTTAGTATTGGTATTGTCGGATTAAACAGCAGAGCAAACAACATGATCGGAGGCGTGATAATATGCCAGACCTGATTAGCGAGTAAAAATCGCTTGGATACCAGGAATATTAGTAACATAGCCCCGATAGATATTAAGAACGGAATGGGACATATCACCATGAATCCGGCGGCGTAGATAGTCTGTCCCTTGCCACCCTTGCCCTTCAGCCATACGCTCCATATCTGACCTATCGATGCGATGACCATCATTACAAGGTAGGCCCATAGTTCTCCGGCTATCAGATACGCCACATATAAGCACAGGAAGGTCTTAATAATTTCGATGGCGAGGGAAATACTGCCGGGGATCCTGCCGCCGTGTATCATGACGGCCGTGGAGGTTATGTTGCCTGTGCCTATCTTACTGAGGTCTTTCTTGCGGAAAACGCGCATTACGATATGGGCGGTAGGTATGCTGCCCAGAAGATACCCTGCTGCCAGAACGGCGATTATTTGCGTCGCGAGGTTCATTCCATCACCAGTCCCCTCGTAACATATCCCATAAAACGAATATTAAGTATTAATCAAGGCTGTGTCAATGCATAGCGCGCAACAAACCAAATAGTGTAGAATCAAAGCGGATAAATCGGTTTCCTCAGGAGAGTCATGAAAGAAAACGATATCTACATTGAAATAGCAAACAGACTCAATCAGCCCCATTCAAAAATACTACCTCGAATCCTGAAGAAGCTCATCTCGCCTGAAGACGCGAAACTGCTGCTGATGCTCCCCGCCGAGCCGGCCGAGCTGGCGCAACAGACAGGCATGGACGAATCTGCGATCAAACAGAAGCTGCAGGAGTTCCTCGAACGCGGCCTGGTTTTTCCGACAAGCAAGGGCCCACAGTTCGCGCGCGACGCCACACAGCTGCACGACGCCACTCTCTCCAGCGCCGATAAATGGATCGACAATGAGCTTCTCGACCTGTGGAAGGAATACCATGAAACGGAATGGATTCCTTCGACGGCTGAAATACCAAAAGAGATACACATACAGCGGATAAAGGTTCTCCCCGCCGTAAAATCGATAAGGCACAACCCCGCCATCCCATCATCCGACTTGCTTCCTGAAGAGGACATCCGCGAGTTGATCAAGCAAGCCGATCCGATAGCGGTAGTGCCGTGCAGTTGCCGCCGCTCCATGCGGCGCTGCAAGAGCCCGGTGAACATCTGCCTTCAGTTCAACAAGTCGGCAAAATTCCACATCGATAGGAAAGCGGGACGCAAGCTTACTCCGGATGAGGCTATCGACATCGCGCTGCAAGCCGAGGAGGAAGGCCTGATACACACGTGGCCGGTCAGGTCATCGGGAGCCTTCAACGAGCTTTGCAACTGCTGCCGCGATTGCTGCGTCATATTCGACGGGGGCCTGCGCTACAACAACATCGACCGCATACTGGAGAAGAGCCGCTTCCGCGCTGTCGTCGACACCGGCGAATGCACTGGCTGCAACGACTGCGTTGACAGGTGCTTCTTCGGCGCAATAACGCTGGTAAGGTCGCCAGAGACGAAAAAGATGAAGGCCGTTATCGATACCGATAAATGCTACGGATGCGGCGTCTGCGTTGTCTCCTGTCCATACGACGCTATAGCGATGAAGCCCGTTTAATCGCACGTCCTCAACAAAAATTAAAGGGGGCTGTTACAGCCCCCTTTTTGATTACGGTCGACACGGGTTCGACGATTATCTCGCCGCCTGCCGCTTCATGTAGTGCTGCAGAACCAGCTTCGCGCCTTTCATACCTGACTGGCACGACTGGTGCGTGCCCATCCCCACGCCACCGGCGTCGGCGCCCACTATGAACAGGCCGTTTATGGGCGTGGTCTGCTTGGGCTTGTACTTGCCGCACTGACCCACGATCTGCGCCAGGCCGACGCACTCACCGCCCTGACCGGGCAGCACACTGTCGCGCGTGGCCGAAGATATCTCGGCGGGCCCGGTGGCCTGCTTTTCGAAACAGGCGTCCATGAAGCCCGGATATATCTTCTCTATCATTGTATCCAGAAGATCGTTTTGCATTTTGATCTCCGGCGCTTTCGGATCGGGCGAGCAGATAGTGCCCGCGATAACACATTGCTGACCTTCAGGCGCCATGCTCGGATCGTAGTTCGACGGCACCGTGAAGAAGAATATCTCCTCCTCCAGCTTCTGCCCGGCCTTGACCTTGTTATAAAGATCCATGGTCATCCAGGTATAGTCCGCCCAGCACATGGCCATCTGCTCTTTGACGACCTTCTTGTTCAAGAAGTAACGGACGGCGGTGAAGGCCCAACCCGGCACCAGGTCACGTATGTAATTCAGATAACTGCTATCGAACTCCTTCCCGTCGATGAGCTTGAGCATCGTCGGCTGGAGACCCACATCGCTGACGACAATGTTTGAATCGAAATCGCCCTTCGTCGTCGATATGCCCGTGACCCTTCCGTTCGACACTTTAATCTTCTCGACCCGAGTGCCCATCAAAAACTCGCCGCCGTGCGATTTGATGTAATCGGCAACCGTGCCCAGCATGCGCCCGAAGCCGCCTTTGTAATAGCCGCCGCCGCCCGCAGTGGCGATATGCTGCATTATCGCCCCCTGCTCCGAAGCCGCGACCATGTCTATGGGCTCGGCCAGAGATCCATTGGCGTGCATGCAGAAGAAACTGTACAGGCCCCACGGCGTGTTCTTACTCTTAAGCCACTCATCGAAGGTCATCTCGTCCATGGCGCTCAACTGCTCCGGAGTGAGGAAAGCCAGCTCGGCCAGTACGGGAATGGCGTCATTGCGCTCCTTTTCATCGAGCCCCCAGAGATCGAACAGCGGAGTCGGGTCGACGCTGGTCTGAGGCACGGTCTGCGCATTGTATTTATCGGCAGATTTGTGCCTATAGGCCAGCTTGACGGTATCGCATGGTATTGCACCCAACTGGTCTTTGATCCCCAGCTCGTCGTAAAGCAGCCAGAACGCGGAACCCGTCATCGGCACCTGCAGTTTTGGTTCGAGGTCATACTTGAACCCCTTATGTTCAACCGTAATCGCCTTGCCGCCGGCGATCTGGTTCTTATCGACCACCAGCGTCTTCAGCCCCGATTTGCACAGCATCGCGGCACAGGCGATACCTCCCGGACCCGCCCCCATGATAATGACATCGTACCTCTTGTTCGCCATGAAACACCTCCTCTTTTTTAGCTAATCCGATATATAAAGGGCATTACTCTAAAAAGCCCCTCCCAGCACATTGTCACACTCCGGGCACTGGCTTGCGTACCAGTTGGTTTCGGCGGAGCAGCTGGGACAACGCCATCTCTCCGCCTGCTCCGCCAGCCATGAATCTACTCCGACCTCTTTCTGGCGGCGGATGTTCTTGAGCACTTCAGAATGATGAGGAAGGCCGTCATTATTGAAACTTGTCACTAATTCGCAGGGAAATTCGCTGCACTCCGAGCAGCGGGTAAGCCCCTTCGCGAACGCGCAGTCGCGTATCTTGCACTCGCGGCACGGCGCGGCCAGCGTATCCGATAAACAACCTCCGCAGGCAAGGTCTTCGATTTCGACATCATGTCCCAGATACATGGCGACGCCGTCGGCCATAGCCTTCAGCATCGGGGCGTCTTTACGGTTATACGCCGCCCGTATGGAACAGGCGCCGCAATAGAGACCGCAGGGCGCGGCGAATACTTTCCGATCGCCGTTCATAATAAACCGCCTCTCCGGGAAATAATCCCTTAATACTATTTCTGCTCTAACTGAGAGGTGCAGAAGGCGCAGCGGCTGGCCTTAATTGATATCGCAGACTGGCAGTAAGGGCACTCCTTGGTTGTCGGCTCGCCGGGCTTAACTTCCTTTGGCCGGTGCATCTTGTTTATTGAGCGAACCAGGACGAAAATACATAAAGCGATGATTATGAAGTTGATAAGCGTCAGGATGAACTTGCCGTAGTTGAAAGTGACGGCTCCGGCATCATGCGCCGCTTGTATTGTAGCGTAAGGACCGGCGACATCTCCCTCTCTCATGACCCAGAAAAGATTGGAGAAATCCAGATCGCCGAGTGCCATACCTATGGGCGGCATTATGATATCGGACACCAGCGATGATATGATGGCGCCGAAGGCAGCGCCGATGACAATGCCGATTGCCATGTCGATCATATTGCCGCGCATGGCGAATTCCTTGAACTCCTTGAACATTTTCATACTAATAAATCCCTCCTTTGCACGACATTAACTCTTTATGTCAAACTGCCTCACCCTAACTTCACCCGCCACTTGATGTCCTCGACGACCATCTCGGCGCTCTTAGCACAGGCAGGAAGACCGATCCAGCCTGCCGGTTTAACGCCGTCACCAACGTTATACAGATTAAGAATCGGCGTCTTCTGCGGCATGTCTAACCCCGGCCAGCTGTGATAGCCGGGCACATCGCCGCGGAAATAGCTCACCATCAAAAGCTCGGCGCGCTTATCAAAATCAGGAATTTCCTGTTTGAGCTCGGCGACAATCTGCTCCTTGTCCGCCTGTACATCGTACGGCGGCAGTGACGACAGCGGCGTGCCGCCGGCCATGAGCAGGTGTTTACCCTTTGGCGCCAGCTCGGGACATGCGATGCTCGGCGTGTTCATGCAGCTAAGCCTGCGCCCCAGCACGAACACGATTGAGTCGCAATCTACCAGCGGCTCGTCGCTGGCGGCGTGAACCGCGATGAAAGGCGCGGGATGCAACGTATCTTTCATGAGATTTAAATACCAGCGATCGAAGTTATCGGCGCCGGCCAGATCAACTGTCTTGCGCGGGCCGGCGTTGCTGATAACAGCCTTGGCCGCGATATCGACCGACTCGCCGTCGCGCTTGACCGCGGCGCCGACAGCCTTGCCATCCTCCACCACTATCTTTGTAACCTGCGACTGAGTCCACACCTGTCCGCCCCTGGCCTCGATGCCCTTTCGCAGCGACTCCATCAGCTCCAGCGGGCCGCGCGGCGCAATGCCGACAGCCGATGCCTTCGGAGCTTTCAAATAGGCGAAGAACTTACCGGCGGACAGCTCGTCGTCATTAACAAAATGCGTCGGGCTGACAAGCGCCCAGAAGGCGCGGGCGATACGTTCGTTCTCGGTGTACTGCTGCACCCACTGCCTGAGCGATATGTTGTCGGCGGGCTCCTGCCATGCCAGCGCCTTTTTCATCCCGCCCATAACGCGATTCGTTTCCTCTTCGTTCTCCGCCAACGCCGATATGAATGCCCGCATGCCGCCCTTGGCCGGCATATCGTAATCCCTGCCATCTATGCGATATTTAAACGTAGACGCTACCGTAGCTTCGAACTTGGCATCCACGGCATCGAACACCTTCTGTATCACGCCGCCCATCTCTATCTCGATGGCGCCGGTGGTGATCTTGAAACCCTTATGGTCGATGGTGGAGTAACGTCCCCCGATACGCGGCGATTTCTCTACGACGATTGTTTTATATCCCGATGCTACCAGCAGCGCCGCCGCCGACAGCCCCCCTATCCCTGAACCGATAACCAGTACGTCGCAACTCTCACGCGTCATTATTGACCTCAATCTATAAGATTTATCCTGAGTACAAAACAAAGCCCGGGGTCCAGTTTTCAGTCGCCCCCGAGCGGTTAATGCAACATCAGTATCCGCTTTTATATCACAGCGTACGACGGAAGTCAAACATCGATCACGTTCGAGAAATAAATTTGACAGACTTTTTCCACGGTGTTATTTTGTAATTCGATGTAGCGATAGACCCTATGTTATTAAAGGAACAGTGATTGGATGTAATCCATACCTCAGAGTTAACCAAGTACTACGGCAAAGTCCGCGGCATCGAGAATCTGAACCTGAATATCGTCAAGGGAGAGATTTTCGGGTTCCTGGGCCCCAACGGTGCCGGAAAAACAACGACCATACGCATACTTGTCGACCTGATACGCCCCACCCGCGGCAGCGCCAGGATATTCGGCCTCGACGTGCAGAAGCACTCCGTCGAGATACGCAAGCGCATCGGCAACCTGCCCGGCGACGTATCGCTTTACGAGCATCTCACCGGCGACGAGTTCCTTAACCTCATGAGCAGCCTGCACGAGAATCACTCGGGTAAGCGAAAACGGGCGCTGGCCAAACGGCTCGACCTCGATCTGTCGCGCAGGATCAAAACATACTCCAAGGGTATGAAGCAGAAAGTGGCCATCATCCAGGCCATGATGAACGACCCCGAGCTGCTTATCCTGGACGAGCCCACGAGCGGCCTCGATCCGCTGGTTCAGCGCGAGTTCTACGACCTTCTCAAGCGCGAACAGAGCCGCGGCAAAACTATCTTCTTCTCATCGCACATACTGCCCGAGGTGGAACGCGTATGCGACAGGGTCGGGCTGCTGCGAAAAGGCGTGCTGGTCGATGTCGAGAGCATCGATAACCTCAAGTCGAAACGCGTGCGAAAGCTTGAGTTGACCCTTAAGGAAGAGGTCTCTGAGGAACGATTGACGATACCCGGCGTCGAGATATCACGCATCGACGGCAGGCATATCGAGGTGTTTGTGCACGGCCACATCGGCGACCTCATGCCGAAACTGGCCGCATTACCTCTGGAGGACGTGATATTCCCCGAGGCCACACTGGAGGATACTTTCATGAAGTTCTACAGCGGGGGGAAGGCGGAATGAACCGCTATCTGTTCGCTTTCGGTCTCAGATCCAGCCGCGGGGGGCTCATAGCCTGGTCTATCTTCTTCATCCTCTACGGCATCCTGATGGTATACCTGTTCAACCCGATGCAGGACATCGCCGATACCATAGCCGAGTACGCCGAGCAGTTCGGCGCCATGTTCGAGATATTCGCCGGCGACATCGGCTCGCTGCTCAATCCGGACGGCACACTGTCTCTCGGCAAATGGCTCTCGCTGGAGTATCTCTCGATGTGGCCCATGATGATGGCGGTCTACGCCATCTTCTTTGGCGGCAACATCGTGGCCCGCGAGGCAGACAAAGGAACGCTGGACATGCTGCTCTCTCAGCCGGTGAAACGCACCCATGTCATTATGAGCAGGTTCGCCGTGTTCCCGCTGCTGCTGCTGGGCGTGGTAGCGGCCTCGCTTATCGGGATTGTAATCGGCATGGCTATAATAGGCACAACGACGGATATCGCCGGCATATGCCTGGTCTTCCTGCCCGGCGTACTGTTGCCGCTGGCCGTGGCCAGCTACTCGATGCTGTTCTCCTGCATTTTCCTTGAGCCGCGCAAGGTGCTGATGGCCGCCGGCTCGCTTACCGGCCTGTTCTTCCTGCTCAACATCTTATCCGACACCATCGACAGCCTTGACTGGATCGGATATCTGTCGATCTTCCACTATTACGCGCCCGGCGAGATAGCCGCCGACTTCAACGTCGACTGGCTGGGTATCGGCGTTTATATAGCGATAATCGCCATATGTACCGTAGCCTCGATATTCGTCTTCCAGCGCCGCGACATAGCGGCCTAGAGATTCATCGATTCCGAGTAGGCTCCGAGTGCAAAAGAGAAAAGCCTGATGTCTCTACCCATCTATTTGACATTAAATAGCACATAAGGGTTTTTTGTTTTTCTGTTTACTCACGAGATTTGACCTCAGACGCATAAATAAAGTAGACTACAAGAAACTTAATCGTTTAACGCGCGGGAGGTATTATATGAACAAATATCCAACGTTATTCAGCCAGGGCAGCATCGGGAAGCTCAAACTGAAGAACAGGCTCGTAATGAACGCTATGGGAACGGTCCTCACCGACGGGACGGGAAACCCCTCCCAGCGCATGCTCGATTACTACAGAGCCCGCGCCGCCGGAGGCATCGGGCTCGTCACGACCCAGTGCGCCGGCGTCAGCAAGGACGGCTCGCCCGGCTGGGAGCTCGGCATATATAACGATTCGTTCATACCCGGCATCAAGTCCGTAGTCGACACGATACATCAAGCCGGAAGCAAGGCCTCCATCCAGCTCATGCACAACGGATTACTGATCACCTTCAGCGGATTCGTGCCCGAAGGCATGATTATCAAGGTTCCGTCTATAACGCCGTGGCTGAACCCTGTCTGGAAATACTCCGAGATTACGGAGGAAGAGATAGAGCGCTACATAGACGACTTCGCCCAGGCGGCGCGGCGCGCCAAGGAAGCCGGAGCCGACGCCGTCGAGTTGCACGCCTGCCACGGCTGTCTGGTCAGCACGTTCATGTCGCCGATAACCAATCGCCGCACCGATAAATACGGCGGCTCAAAGGAAAACCGGCTGCGTTTCGCGAAACGAATCGTTGAGCAGATAAATAAAGCCACCGGCAAGGCCTTCCCTCTCATCGTTAAGATAAACGCCACGGACGACCTCGAAGGCGGCATCTCCATGGAAGAGGTGCTGTATCAGGCCAAGGAACTTGAAAAAGCCGGCGCGAACGCCATCTCTGTCTCTTCCAGTCTCGAGTTCTGGTGTGCTTCGAGCATACCTTGCTACGCGTATCCCGACGGCGCGATGCTGGCTCTGGCCGAGAAAGTGAAAAAGGCGGTCAAGATACCCGTAATCGTAGCCGGCAAGATCGACGCCGCACTCGGCGAGAAAACACTAAAGGCCGGCAAGGCCGATTTCATCGCTATGGGACGACCGGTGCTGGCCGACCCGGAACTGCCCAACAAGCTGCGCGCGGGCAAGCTCGATGAGATATGCCCGTGTGTTTACTGCAACAACTGCGTCAAGACCGACCCGGGAGCGGGGCCGTGTTCGGTGAACCCGTTCCTCTTCCGCGAGGCCAAGCTGCCATTTCCGAAGGCCGATAAGGCCAAGACAATAATGGTTGTCGGCGGAGGCATCGCGGGCATGGAGGCGGCCATCCTCATGTCGCAGCGCGGCCACAAAGTATCGCTGCACGAGAAAGGCACCACGCTTGGAGGCCAGTGGACCATCGCGGCCAACGTGCCGGGCAAAGAGCGTTTTAACGACTTCACCGCGTACCTCGAGCGACAGCTGAAGAAATCCAGCGTCAAGGTGAAGATGAAATCCGAGATCAAAAAGGAAGACATCGTCGGTTCCAGGCCCGACGCTGTAGTGATCGCAACAGGAGCCGTCCCCTGCTCCCTCCCGATCAAGGGCGCGGACGGCAAGAACGTGGTTCAGGCACTCGATGTCATAACCGGCAAAGCCAAGATTAAGGGCAAATGCGTAGTCATCGGCGGGCGCTTCATCGGGCTGGAGGTCGCTCTGCTGCTGGCCGAACAGGGCAAGGACGTGACGATTGTGACCAAGGCGATGCTGGGAGAGAACGGCAGCAAGCTGGAGCGCATGACCTACCGCACGCTGGCGCGCAAGCTCATCGACCTGCGCATGCCGATGTTCGTCAATACAAGCGTAATCGAGATTTCCGATAAGGCCGTGACCATGAACTGGGGCGGCGAGATATTCTCCATCCCTGCCGATACCGTTATCCTGGCCGTGGGCGCAAAGGCTGTCAACAATCTGGTACAGGAAATCGAAGGCCTGGCGCCCGAAATCCACGTCATCGGCGACGCGGCCAATCCCAGCGACGCGGCGGCTGCGGTGGCCACCGCGGCAAAGCTAGCCGCGAAGATATAAAGACTCGCTTGTGTGTAAACACGTTTAGGCATAGCTTTTCTATTTTTTCTTTGAGCGATTGAATTGAAAACAAAAATCGCGGCTTTCTTAATATTAATCTACGAACTATTTGCTACAATTTTTGTCAGCAGGGGTATTTCCTCTAATGATTGCGGTATCAACCCCATTCCTCCTTACTTAACGCCCTCACTCCTCATCGCATCCTTCCTGCTCCTCATCGCCGCATGCACACTTTGGACTAAAATAAGAAGAATTGCGTGGTGGAACTGCCTAATCCTCGCATTCATCAACCTGGGAATTATGTGCTGGGGTATCATATATTATCTTGGCACTCATTGTGATGGGCCATATCAAATCACACCGGACACAGGTGCAGCAAAGATAACTATTATTGCAGCAATTATCATCGCATTGTCTCTGCTTCTTCTCTTATCGGATATAAAGCACATCCACCACCTAACCACGGAAAATGTGAAGAAGCAAACTGCATCTCATTTACCAGTAGCAATATTCGTAATATTTATATTCTTCTTCATCATAATGATGCTCTTTTCTTCTGTTGGTGGCACATTCTGCTCTTCCCGAGAGGCTGCCTATAGTACCACTCGTGAAGAAATGCGAAACGCGGTTGCCTACTATATGTCCGATTCCAACAACTCTTCTCAACTGCCCATAATAAACGAGAGCGCCACATTCACACTAACTCATCCTAACGGCTCGTATTACATCATAAATTTTTCGGAACTACTCATTAGCAACGGCGGCCTTCTCAGAGAAGTGCCGGACGGATGTATCGCACTGGCAGGCCCCAATAATGATAATTGCGATGGCGGTATTAATGGATGCCACGATACTTTCCACTATATCTGGGGCGTGGATAATGAGGGAAACGTCGTCTCGCAATTCATCAACTCTTCCGAGATGAATATATGCCAGTGCAACACATGCGACGGTTATCAGGGAGTCTGGCCTTAATATGAGTTTATTATGAAAAAAGCCATCATCATCGGCGCGTCATCCGGCATGGGGCGTGATCTGGCCAAAGTCCTCGTCCGACACGACTACATCGTCGGCATCACCGGCCGCCGCACCGAGCTGCTGCAGGAGCTGCAAGCTGAGCTTTCGGACAAATGCCATATGCGAACCATGAACGTCGCCGACACGCCGAACGCCATCGCAACATTCAACGATCTCGTCGCCGAGATGGGCGGAGTCGATCTGGTGGTCATCAGCGCCGGCACCGGCCACGGCACCCCCGACCTGCAATGGCCCAACGAGAAAGATACCATCGACACGAATGTCCTCGGCTTCACCGCGATCGCCGACACCGCCTTCAACTACTTCGTCCAGCAGGGCCGCGGCCACCTCGTCGGCATATCATCGATAGCGGCGATACGCGGCGGGCGCTACGCCCCGGCCTACAACGCCTCCAAGGCCTACGTCTGCAACTATCTGGAGGGGCTGCGCCACATGGCCATGAAGACAAAACTGCCCATCTACGTGACCGACATCCAGCCCGGATTCGTGGACACGCGCATGGCGCAGGGGGATAACATATTCTGGCGAGCGTCGACTGAAAAGGCCGCGCAGCAGATATACCGCGCCATCGAGAGGAAGAAGCCGCACGCCTATGTCACGCGACGCTGGCGGCTCATCGCCTGGGTAATGAAGGTCATGCCGAATTGGTTTTACAGAATGGGATAGAGGATAAAACTACTCCGCCGACTTTACCTGCAACGGCCCGATTTCTTGAGGTATAAGCGTTATATTCTCCAAAGGAAGTATCACAAACTCCTTTGTTATATATGACTTATTCCCTTCTTTATACCACGGCACGCAAATAGCATTGTCGCCATATATCCTGAGCACTACCATGCTCTGATTTGAAGATGTCACAAAATATTCCTTCTCTGTTCTAGCCACGTCTCTTCCAGCATCTATAGATAACCAGAAAAATATAAATATGCAGATTAAGGTAATTGCAACCATAGACAATCTACGTGCTTCTTGCCTATCTGGAGATAGATTAGCTGTAAATGAAACAAGAGTTTTGCTCCAAACAGGCCCTACCAAGCTGAGAAAAAAAGCTATTATTAATACACTCCATTGCCAAGCTTGATCAAGAAGTATCCGATAATAAATCCAATATATAAATACTGTGGTTCCAAATATTAGTACACTTGTAATCAAAACAACTCTTTCGTCACTTGATATTAAAACAGCTTTTTCCTTATTCGCCTCCTTCTTTATATCATCAGTCTCTATTCCTTTTCTCCCTCTTCCCCTTTCCTGTCGTCTGGTCCTTTCCAAAGGATAAAGAAGAATAAGTAGAATACCACCTATAACCGCCAAAACAAATATGATCAGAAAAGGGGTTAAAGGTATCAAGAAGCCATATCGGATATTGCAATACTGAATTGGGTAATAAGAGAAGATGAACAAAAAAACGACTAACGTTATAAAAGATAGGTTCCGAAATTTTCTTACAATATGAGGTAATAGCTCAGCAAACAGAAATACCGAGAAAGGGAAAATGCTTATCAAAAAACGCGTCCAGTTTATAATAATTAGATCATAAGGTATACCAAAGTAATAACAGTATCCTATCTCATAAATGTACGCACATAAGTAGGCAAGGCCAGAGATTAGAGCTATTATGACTGCTGGTTCTAGAAGCCAATCTTTAATCGGACGTTTTTGAGGTACTGCTGTTACTTCAGATTCAACTCTAGTTTCTTTGACTTCTTCCATGTCTGACATTATACCATCCCCCAAAGAGGTGCAAGAGACTACTGTCAGTAGTTACAAAAATACAATCCTTGCCCATCGACTTTTCCGGTAGTATCATGTCTCCATGAAGGACAACTGCCCCACCTGCGATAGGCCGGCGACCATCGGCGCGCCCTATGTCCGCGTTGCGCCGGACACGCATGAGAAGCTGTCGATCTTATCGCAGGATTCGCAGTACGACCTGGCCTGCGCCTGCGGCGTGAATGAGACCGACGCACGCCGCCGCTCCAGGGACGACAGGTGGATATACCCCGTCACGTTTGAGAACGGGCGCAAGACCTTCCTCTTCAAAACGCTGGTATCCAACGAATGCCTGAATGACTGCCGCTACTGCCCGCTGCGGGTCGGCATCGACAGCAGGCGCTGCACACTGACGCCGGAAGAAACAGCTAAAGCCTTCCTCGAATACTACCGCGCGCGACGCGTGCAGGGCATCTTCCTCACCAGCGGCATGACGAATACGCCGGACGATTCTATGGATCGGATTATCGCCGCCGCCGACATTTTACGGAGGGGCGGTTTCAGAGGCTACATGCACCTCAAGGTCATCCCCGGCGCATCGGACGCCGCCGTCGAGCGGGCCGTGTCGCTGGCCAGCGCCGTTTCCATCAACATCGAGACGGCGGGCGAGGAGCACTTTCAAAAGCTTGGCCGCAGCAAGAACTACCTGGACGATATCATCCGACCGATGAAGCTCATAAGCAAGCTGACCGAGCCGGAGTCGAGATACAGCCGCGTGCATCAAACGACCCAGTTCGTCGTCGGCGCATCGGATGAGACCGACAGCGAGATCGTAAAATACTCGTGGGGCCTTTACAAACGGCTGGGGCTCAACCGCGTGTACTTCAGCGCCTACCAGCGCGGGCTGGGCGAAGAGGGGCTGCCCGGCGAGCGGTCAGCGCTGAGCAACGCCGACCTGCTGAACCGCGAGCACCGGCTTTACCAGACCGACTGGCTCATACGCAAGTACGGCTTCAGCGAGGAGGAGATACCTTTCGAGAGCGACGGCAACCTGTCGCTGACGACCGACCCGAAAGAGCTGTGGGCCATGCGCCATCCCGAGGTGTTCCCTATCGATATCAACCGCGCCGACAAGTTCGAGCTGCTGCGCGTCCCCGGGCTGGGGCCGGTTACGGTGAATACGATATTACGCCTGCGCAAGAACGGTGGCAGGATTCGCTCGATGGACGCGCTGGGAACGGTAGGCAAGCGGCTCGGCAAAGCACAAGAATACGTTAAGTTTGGATATTAGGGTAATTGATATTACAATGTCATCATCCTTCCACAGTTTGGAAAGATGATTTAGACGTAGGGGCGAACCTATGTGTTCGCCCACCCTGGATTGCCCGATCAAGTCGGGCAATGACATATATGACAGGAGGCAAATATGTTCGGCTACTTCATGTTCCTATCGGCAATACCCGGCTTTTTCTTAAGCTCCTTCTTCCTCATGCTGCTATGGAGCGTCATAGCGCCGGACCTGGGTTGGAGCAAAATAGACTATCCCATGGCTATGCTCATAACATTCACGCTGTGGATAGCTGTATCGCCGTTGGCAGCGGTCGCCGCCAGCCGCAAGAAATGGTGGAAATAATCACACGGAAATATATAGATACTACGAACGAGGGGAATTCTTATTGACAGAGACTGACTTTTGGGATACCCTATCTCTGTCATCTCGGCTCTATTCAATCTTATACTATTTTGATGCGCGTTTATATTCGATAGAGAATATTTATGAACAAAGCGTCAGTCCACCACACCCGTAGCAGCACTTCGTTATGTGATTTCCCCGATATTCCAAGCAGTATCGCAAAATGTCAGTCAAATTATGCCATAAAATGCATAAAAAGATTTAATTTTGCCACGCAGAAACGTTTCTAGATAACTCATTAATAACTATTGCGAAAGCAAAGAAAGGCGGAACTATGACAGACGTAAAGCAGATGAAAGTATTTACCCCCGGCAAAATCGGCTCACTTCAACTTCGTAATCGAACTATCAGAGCCGGTTGTTTTGAGGGCATGTGTCCCAACGCAACGCCGGGTGAAGCCCTTCTCAAACATCACCAGGCCGTAGCGCACGGCGGCATAGGCATGACCACCGTGTCATATTGCGCCGTAGCTAAAGACGGCGTTGCTTTCGGTCATGAGATGTATATGCGACCGGAAATAATACCAATCCTTAAAAAAATGACCGATGCCATACACGCGGAGGGAGCTGCCGCCAGTGTACAGTTAGGACACTGCGGCTTCTTTGCTAACAAATCCGCGGCCGGTTATACGCCCATGGGACCGTCACGCAAGTTCTGCATGTTCCGTTACAGCATCTGCCGACCCATGACCGAAGAAGATATGAACAGGGTCAGGGAGGACTTCGGCAAAGCGGCCCAGATGGCGCGCGAGGCCGGCTTCGATGCCGTTGAGATACACGCCGGACACGGCTATCTGCTCAGCCAGTTCCTATCGCCGTGGACCAACAGCCGCAAGGATCAATACGGCGGATCGCTGGAGAACCGCATGAGATTCCCGGCATCGGTAATAGAACACGTCAGGAAGGTGATGGGCCCGGACTTTCCGATACTGGTCAAGATGAACACCGAAGACGGCTTTAAGAACGGTATCACAATCGATGAAGCCGTACAGGTAGCAAAGCGCTTCGAACAGGCGGGAGCGAGCGCGCTGATCCCAAGCTGCGGGTTCACCGCCAAGACCTCGTTCCACATGATGCGAGGGAACCTGCCCAAGAAAGAATACATTAAGTACGAAAAGAATATCGTCACAAAAATAGGCTTGCAACTTTTTGCCGGCCTCATATTAAAGATCGTCCCCTTCGAGGAGATGTTCCTCTTCGATCTATCAAAACAGATAAAGAACGCCGTTAAGATCCCCGTTGTATACGTCGGCGGTGTATGCTCTCTCGATAACATGAAAAAGGTTATGGATGAAGGTTTCGAATTCCTTGAGCTCGGCCGGGCTACCATAAAAGATCCCGACTTCGTTAACAGGCTGATAGCCGGTGAGATAACGGCCTCCGACTGCGACCATTGCAACAAGTGCGTCGCCGAAATGTCAGGGCCCAACGGCGTCAAGTGCGTATGCAATGAACTCGCGGCGGCAGGGGCGGCAACAAAGTAGAACGCTTGAGCACGTCGATAAGGCATCAGATGTTGATAGATTAATCTACCGGATTAATAAAAATCGCGGGAGGCAGTATGAAGAACGTAGCGATCACCGGCGTCTCCGGATATCTCGGCACCCTGCTGGCCAAAAGGATTTTACAGGAACCGGAGGTGGAGCACCTCATCGGAATGGATATCAAAGAACCCGATATCCAATCACCCAAATTCACCTTTATTAAGCACGACGTGAGACAGCCTTTCGGTAACATCTTATCTGAAAACAAAATCGACACGGCGATACATTTTGCGTTCATCGTAGCCCCTATACATGCCGAAGCAATGGCGCACGAAATAAATATAAAAGGCTCCCAGAACTTCATGGCTGCCGCCGCCGAGGCCAAGGTGGAGCAGGTATTCTACATGGGCAGTTATTCGGCCTATGGGGCATGGCGTGATAATCCCACATTCACCGAGGATATGCCGCTTAAGCCCAACCCCGATTTCCCCTACCCGTCAGATAAGGCCGAGGTTGATCACATGTTTCAGAAATTCGCCACGGAGCACCCGGATATCAAGGTAACCATAGGCCGAACGGCGGCGGTGACGGGACCCGGCGGCGCTAAATGCGGCCTAACAGTGCTATTCCTTCCTGTAATGATCAAACCCATAGGTCTTGATTCAACATGGCAATTCATCCACGAAGATGACCTGGTCGATATAATCACACTCCTGGCTAAACAAAGGAAGGCAGGAATATTCAACTTTACAGCCCAGGGCGCATACAAATATTCCGAGATAATAAAAATGCTGGGGAAACCTTCTATCTCTTTGCCCTCCTGGCTTCTTTACTGGGGCATTAAGATAACATGGCGGCTAAAGCTGCAGTCCAAGGCACAGGCCGGCGCATTGCGTATGATCCAATATTCTACACTAATGAGCGGCGAGAAATTAATCAAGGAGACGGGCTACAAATACCGCTACACGGGACCGGAGGCGTTCGACATATTCCTAGAGGTCATGGGCAAAAAGAAGCCTGCAAGCTGCAGTTGCCAAGAGTAAACTACATTGAATCGACAATCTAAAAGGCCCCGAATACGGGGCCTTTTCTTTTCTCATAGAATCCGCTTAAGTGCGCTTCAGTGATTCGACCGTTTTCTTGCGGCATCGACAAATGACTGGAATGCCTCATCTCCAGTATGCTTGAACTTAAATCCGGTCTCCTTCTTCAGCTTTTCGGTACTTAATACCATCGGGTACATCAATATGTCGGATGATTTGCCGCTTGGCGACTCGTTCTGCAGATGCAGATACCAGGTCAGATTGGTGATAAAGGCGCTCACTTTATTAGGCAGCGCGATGCACCTCTTTCCTATCTTGGACATCATCTCGGAATAAAGGACGGCTCCGTCGCCGGCTACGTTGAACACTCCCTTGTGCCCCTTCTTCAGCAGGAAAACCGTGATCTCCACAAGGTCTTCCTCATGCACGAACTGCCACTCCGGATCATAGCCCTTGATACATACGGCAACGGGATTCCTTAAGAAAGCTGCCAGAGGCCCTCCGTCGCTCTCAGGCCCGGCTACTGCCGAGGCGCGCAGAATCGAAACGCATGTATCCGAATTCTGCTTCATGAACTCCTGGAACATTTTATCCACCTCAGCTTTGTGATGAGGATACTGGAACCCGGCGTTCGGTCTAAGGGGAGCGTCTTCAGCTAGCGGTTTTTGTGTGTTCTCAGGATAAGCCCCGTAAGCCGTATAGCTGCTGAGAAAGGAGACTTTCTTCACCGAAGCCTTCTTGCACGCATTGAGGAAATTCTTTGAGCCGTCGACATCTATCGCTCGAGCGGCCTTTACATCGCGCGCGGCCCCGACCGTGAAAGCGAGGTGGATAGCTGAATCGACATTGTTCTCGGCGAAAATCTTATCGAAAGGTTCGCGAATATCGTGGGAGTAGAACTTAAGCTTGGACGATGAGACCTTGGGGGCTCTCCTGCTTATCCCTATTATGCGCTCGACACTATCGTCGCGTTCCAAACGGCTTATCAACTGCTGACCGAGATACCCGGATGCGCCCGTAACAACAACGTTCTTCATCGTGCTTCTCCAATCCTTCGACTAATCCGATAGTCATGTGATTGTTTATTCGATAGGCAACTCGGAGTCTGGTTGTTAATCTTCGCCTAAAACTAATGATAAATATATCAATAAAATTAGTAAAGACTTTACTGCTACATAAAAAGGTATAAATGCCATCTCATGGGAGGCCCCACGGACATCATTGGGAATAAACTAAGCCCTCTATGAGCTTTTGAAGTAATAATGAAGACAGATAGAGCCGATCGTACGGCGCATGAGGTTAATCTCTTTGTTCGAAACTGATACGCAATAGATGCTTCGTCGAATCCGTTATCTTTACAGAGTCTGCAATACGCCAGCCAACGACCCATACGATACCGTCCAGAGAACATACCAGCGGCACTCGATCGCGCCATATACTCGGAATCCTAGCATCGACCATGAAGTCCTGCAATTTCTTGGCATTGCTCATCCCCAGCGGACGGAAGCGATCCCCCGGACGGCGGCAGCGCACAGTTAACTGCTTGCCGACGGCATCCATATCGATACAAGCCGTAAAGCCGCTTGCCCGCTCGCCGTGTCCAACGATGTCGGCTCGCACCCGCCACCCCGGCAGCAGCGTAACCCCGGGCACCTTCAAGCGACGCGTTCCCTTGATTTCAGACAGAGGGCAAACGTCGACAGCATCCTTGTGCAGCAAGCACGTATCATAGCCGACATAGAACTTCAGGCCGCGGGGCAGCGATATCTTTTTCCCCGCAGGCTTGCTCAAGGCTTCCATCATTTTCTCGATATGAACCGCCTCGATATCTACTATATCGCCCAGCGCCTCGCGCACGACCCGCCGCAGCAGGTGACGCAGCAACGCGGTGTGAAGCTCGATTACCGCCGCTTTGTTTATCTCAATGCCGACAGGGTTGACGCATACGGCATCGCTCCAGACTTTATCCAACTCGATATCAAGGAACGACATTATATCGGCGGCGGTCTCCGTAACACGCCTGACGGCAGCACCGATATCGCTGTTCGACTTCCTCAAGATCGGGATAATTTCATGACGAAAACGATTCCTGGCGTAATCGAGCGATTCATTCGTAGCGTCAATGCGAGGATTGAGACCATGAGCAGAACAGTAATGCTCCGTCTCTTTCTTCGACACTTCGATGAGCGGCCTGATCACCCGCAGTTTTCCCCCGCCGCGTGTATTCATATCTACAACCGGCGACATACCCCGCAGCCCCGCGATGCCGGCGCCCCGCACCAGGTGCATCAGCACGGTCTCCACCTGGTCATCCTCGGTATGCCCGAGCGCTACGCAGTCCGCTCCGACCGATTCGGCGACACGGGCCAGGAACCCGTAGCGCACCTCGCGCGCAGCCTCCTCCAGAGAAAGCTTGTGCTCCCTGCGATACGCATCGACATCAGATGATTCGACAGTAACAGGTATCCTGAAAGAACGGCCCAGTTGTCTAACGTAAGAAGAGTCCCCTTCTGAAGCCGCGCCCCTAAGCATGTGGTTCAGATGAGCGATATGAAGCTTAATCCCAAGCGATGATTTCAACTGATGCAGCACATGCAAAAGACATACGGAATCCGGCCCTCCCGACACGGCAACCACCACGACGCTCTTATCCCCCGCGACCGCGGGAGAATCGCCGCCAGACGGTATAAGGCCTTCACGCCAGATGAAATCCAGCACCCGATCTTCCAGATCGCCCATCTACATCACCCTGCCTTCGGCTTTACCCAGGTCTTTCCAGTGACAGGTATCGTTAAACAGCAGCAGCGAGGCTTTGCCGTCTTTGAACTCAAGTATGCTTATCGACGCGACATTAAGCCTGATGCGCCTGAAATTGGCGGCGGTCATGCCCAGAGCGGCGGCGATGATGCTCATGATGGCAAGGGTATGGCTGACGATGATTACATCTCCGTCGGTGTGCTCCGCGACGATGCGCTGTAGCAGGGGCCATGTCCTGTTCCTCAGGTCCGTGAACGACTCACCGCCGGGCAGCCGTAGAGATGGATCGCCCCTCATCCACTGTTGGAAGAAATCGCCGTGGTTCTCGGCGACCTCCTCGAACGTCAACCCGTCGATATCGCCCGCGGCGATCTCCTTCAAAGCGTCATCGAATTTCACCTGAACGCCCAGCACCCGCGATATCTCGGCGGCCGTCTCGCGCGTGCGCTGCAACGGGCTGGCGTATATCGCCGACGGCTTTTCGTTACTCAGCGCCTGAGCCAGCAGCGCGGCCTGCTTGCGACCCATATCGTTCAACGCGATCTCGGTATGCCCTACGATGCGATTCTGCCGGTTCCATTCCGTTTCACCGTGCCGAACTAGAATCAGCCTCACAGCGAGCCCCCAGACAAGGAACTCGACGACTTTCCCTGATAGAAGCCGCTCACTCCGGTTAGAATAAATGTATGACTTAGAAACGAACTTAAAAGAGGTGTCCTTCCGCGGAAGGACCGGGGGAATTGGGGGTGTCCCCCAAACTTAAAAATCCCCCAAGATTGGGGGCCAGGGGGTTGATAATATCGAATCAGATATTGCATATACTACTCACCCGCCAGATAAAGCCTGGTGCGGCATATTGATCTGGGCTGCCCCGTGAAACCCAGCGCCAGTAGCACCTGCTCCGCCCTGCCTGAAGCGGAACCATCGGTTCGCAGGCACATGCCGAGGACACATATCGTCCCGCGCGACTCGACCAGCCATACCCGCTCCACCAGCTTGCGCAGGTCGTAGCTGCGCACCTCGTTGTCGCGTTTATGCCGCCACGGCAGCTCCGTTTTCGATAGGAGCGAATCGATGGAATCACTGATCGCTGCGCCGGGCTTATCGGTTTCTATCTCCACGCGATACTCGGCTCGGCGCACCTGAGACTGCAGCGATGGAGCGTCGGGGGACACCTGGGTCACGCCGATGATATCCATCCCTGACGGCAGTTGTTCAGCCAGATTTTTCTGCACCGAATAAGGTGAAACCCTGCGCTGGAAAACGATATCCATCAATTCTTTTTCGCCCGTGACGCCCAGCGGCAGAGGCGCCGCTATTGATATCCTGGGATGAGGGCTGAAACCCTGGGAGTATGAAAGAGGCAATCCGGCGCGGCGCAGTGCCCGCTCCCACAACCGCATCACATCCAGATGAGACAGATATTTCAATTCCTCCCCGCGAGAGAAGATGACCCGCAGCCTCTGCATATCACTTTACTCCCTGGTCACCCTTATCTTCTCGATCCTCAACTCCTTCATCTGCGTCACTCTCATCTTCAGATTGCCGTGCTTTATTCGCTCCCCTTCTTTGGGTATATGTCCCAGTATGCTCAGCAGGAAACCGGCCACGGTATCGTATTCGCCATCGGGCAGCTCCAGCTTGAGTTCCTCGTTGGCCTCTTCTATCCTCATGCCGCCGTCCACCAGCATGGTCTTTTCATCGATTATTTCGAAGTCCTTGTCCGCTTGACTCGACTCATCACCCATCTCGCCGACTATCTCGCTGACCAGCTGTTCCAGCGTCACTATACCACCGGTGACACCGAACTCATCCACCACCATGACCATGTGATTGCCGCTTTCCTGCATCTCGGTTAGGAGCTGCATCACGCGCTTAGTCTCCGGCACGAAATAGACCGGGCGCACAAGCTCGTCGATCACGCTGTTTTTATCCATGGCGCTACGCGCTGCTGACATGAGAACATCCTTTACGGTTATAACGCCTATTATGTGATCCAGATTATCCTTATAAACCGGATAACGGCTATGAGGAGTATTAGAATAGAGCGTCAGGAAATCGGCGAACTTAGTTCCGCTTTCTATCGATATGACCTCTGGCCTGGGAGTCATCACCTCACGCACGCTGCGGTTGCCAAATTCGAAAACGTTGTGCAACATCTCGGCCTGAGCCTCCTCCACGGTGCCCTCTTGCTGCCCCGCCGATATCATACTGCGTATCTCCTCAACGCTGACTATCAGGGGTTTCACCCCTCCCCTTCTCCCCGCAAACAGCGTCGCGATCCAGCTCAGTCCTATGGCCAGCGGAGAGACCACCGTATTTATCAACTGCACGGGATAAACGTAGATCAGCGCCATCCTCTCGGCATGCTTCATGGCCACGGTCTTTGGAGTAACCTCGGCGAAAATCAATAAAACGGTCGTCACCAGAACGGTAGAGATCAATATAGCTACATTGCTATTTTCCTTAAAGACCGTTACCGCCATAGCCGTTCCCAGAGAAGCCGCCGCCACGTTGACCAGATTATTACAAAGCAATATCGTGGAGAGCAACCTTTCCGGACGCTGCATTATCTTTTCGATATTAACGGCACCATGCGCCCCGCTCTCTACGAGATACTTGATACGTGTTTTAGGCAGCGATATAAAGGCAGTCTCGGCGCTGGAAAAGAAGGCTGACGCACCGATACAAATCAAAAATAGTATCAAGTATAGTGCAATGGTTTCATCCATGCCAGAATACTCTCCTGTAAATCAGGTTTACCACGTTGCTCATGATAGCATCCGTCCCGCAGGCTGTCAAAAACACCCTGCTATTCCGTGTTCATCTCTCACATTTACATCGAACGCAAGTTCTGTTATATTTGCCATCGAGCGTTTCCCGTCACGAAGTATAATTGTTAATAGTAAACACTCGACGCAATAAATTACGGGTTCAACATCTATGAATATTTTGGGAATCGAAACATCATGCGATGAGACGGCCGCTTCCGTGGTGCAAGACGGTAGTGCAATTCTATCCAACGTCATCGCCTCCCAGGTCGATATCCATTCGCGATACGGAGGCATAGTGCCTGAAGTGGCATCGAGACAGCACCTCCTCTCAATCACCCCGATAATCGACGAGGCTATGAAAAAGGCTCATATGTCATGGAACGACATTGAAGCAGTTGCGGTAACTAACGGCCCAGGACTGGCGGGCTCGCTGCTTGTCGGCGTGAACGCGGCGAAAGCTATAGCGGCGGCACACAACCTTAAGTTGATAGGGATCAACCACTTGGAGGGACATGTCTACGCCAACTGGCTTGATGGTAACACCCCGGAATTCCCAGCCTTGTGCCTCATAGTCTCGGGAGGCCACAGCGATATACTGCTGATGGAAGGCCATGGACGCTATAAAATACTGGGGCGCACCCGTGACGACGCGGCCGGCGAAGCCTTCGACAAGGTTTCACGGCTACTGGGGCTGGGCTACCCCGGCGGCCCGGCTATCGAGAAAGCCGCCCGCGGAGCAAGCGGCACGAGATACCGCCTGCCCCGCGCCTGGCTCAAGAATACCGACGACTTCAGCTTCAGCGGGCTCAAGACAGCCGTGCTGCATCTGGTTGAAGCCGACATCGATTCAAATACAGCCCCATTAGAACCGGAGGTTTCGAGCCTCAAGGCAGAGATAGCCGCCTCATTCCAGATATCGGTGATCGATGTGCTGGTAACCAAGACCATAGCAGCCGCCGAGCGCTGCGGCGCGCGCAATGTCCTGCTGTGCGGCGGTGTCGCGGCCAACCGTGCGCTGAGACAGGAGATGCAGGACAGATGCCTTCTCCCCCTCTTCATCCCAAAGCCTGTACTCTGCACAGATAATGCGGCCATGATCGCGGTTTGCGGCTACTATCATATACAAAACGGGAAACTCTCCGACCAGCGCCTCGATGTAAGGCCCAGTGCCGCGATTACACAGGTATGAAGAGCCCCGCGGTAAATTTTTAGACACCGCTTTCAACACCATTCAACAAGACTTTATGGTTTCTCACTTCACCAGAAATCGGAGCCCTTAAAAAGTATAATTTACCCGGTCAGCCCCGATTTATACAGACCGTGGCAGTGTTTTTAACCACCGTCATGCCATTCCCATGGGTACAAGAGGCTGTTTTCACACCAGCACCATGCCGTCCGGAGGCTAATTAAGTAATTTTAAGCCGAGCACTTTTTACGTATGTATATATTGAAATAGCGAGAAATAGAGATATATTATGCTATAATTAAGAGATAATAAGACTTTATTGTTCTTGAATGCCAACTTATCTGTTTAGATTAATTTCTACTTGCTTGCTATAGCGGAAAAACAGTTCTAAGCTATACTAGCACTCTCCGAATGAGAGTGCTAATTTACGAGCATAAATAAACTAAAAATAGGAGGAGGTTAAGCGTGGCACTAAAGATTGAACCGTTAGGAGACAGAGTAGTGGTCAAACCGCTTGCAGAAGAACAGAAGACCAAGGGTGGCATCATACTGCCCGACACCGCAAAAGAGAAGCCCCAGCGCGGCGTAGTTGAGGCCGCCGGCCCCGGCAAACTGGATGACAAAGGCAACCGCATCCCGATGGAAGTTAAGAAAGGCGATAAGGTAATCTACCAGAAATACACCGGGACCGAGATCAAAGAGGGCGACGAGGAATACCTGATCCTGCGCGAAAGCGACATCATAGCCAGGGTAAAGTAAAGTCTTCAATTTTACGGAAATAATTTTCATACGGAGAAGGAGGGAAAATGGCAAAACAGTTAGTATATAGTGAAGAATCAAGAAGAAGCCTAAAGAACGGCATTGACGCTCTTGCGAATGCGGTAAAAATAACCCTTGGCCCCAAGGGAAGAAACGTAGTCCTGGATAAGAAATTCGGGCCGCCGACCATCACCAACGACGGCGTGACCATAGCGAAAGAGATCGACTTGCAGGACCCGTTCGAGAATATCGGCGCTCAGCTTATCAAAGAGGTAGCAACAAAGACCAACGACATCGCCGGCGACGGCACGACCACGGCCACGGTGCTGGCACAGGTCATGCTGCACGAGGGCATGAAGAACGTCGCGGCCGGAGCCAATCCCATGGCTATCAAGAGGGGAATCGAGAAAGGCACACAGGTCGTCCTTGAAGCCCTCAAGAAGATGGCCACACCCGTGACCTCCAAAGAGCAGGTCGCGCAGGTAGCATCGATATCGGCGGCGGATCAGGAGATAGGCAATCTCATCGCCGAGGTCATGGAGAAGGTCGGCAAGGACGGGGTTGTTACGGTAGAGGAAGGCAAGGGCATCAAGTTCGAGACCGAATATGTTGAAGGAATGCAGATCGACCGCGGCTACATATCGCCGTACTTCGTCACCAGCCCGGAGAGAATGGAAGCCGTTCTGGACGATCCTTACATCCTGATAACCGATAAAAAGATATCAGCGGTTTCCGACCTCCTGCCCACGCTGGAGAAACTGCTCCAGGTGAGCAAGAATTTCGTTATCATTGCCGAAGACCTGGACGGCGAAGCGCTGGCCACCCTCGTGGTCAACAAGCTCAGGGGCATAATCAATTGTATAGCCGTGAAAGCCCCCGGTTTCGGCGACAGGCGCAAGGCTATGCTTGAGGACATCGCCGTGCTCACCGGCGGACAGCTCATAACCGAGGAAATGGGCCGCAAGATCGACTCGGTAACGATTGAAGACCTGGGCCGGGCCCGCAAGATAATCTCCACCAAAGAAGAGACTGTCATAATCGAAGGCAGGGGCAACGATAAGGCTATCGAAGGCCGCATTAAGCAGATAAAGACCCTCATCGAGGAGACCACCTCCGAATTCGACAGGGAGAAGCTTCAGGAAAGACTGGCCAAGCTGGCCGGCGGCGTCGCGGTTCTCAAGGTTGGAGCCGCCACCGAGGTCGAGCTCAAAGAGAAGAAGCACCGCGTCGAGGACGCGCTGTCTGCGACAAGGGCCGCCGTGGAAGAGGGCATCGTGCCCGGCGGAGGCGTGGCGTTCATCAACGTCATCCCGTCCCTCAATAAATTGAAGCTGACCGGAGACGAGGCTACAGGCGTAGCAATAGTCAGACGCGCTCTGGAAGAGCCGCTGCGTATGATAGCGCTCAACGCCGGCAAAGAGGGATCGGTGGTTGTTAACTATGTTAAGAGTAAGAAGGCCGGCATAGGCTACGACGCCCTCAGGGACGAATACGCCGACATGAAGAGACGCGGCATCATCGACCCGGCAAAGGTCACGCGCGCAGGCCTGGAGAACGCGGCCAGCATAGCGGCCATGGTTCTTACCACCGAGTGCCTGATCGCCGATGTCAAAGAGAAGGAGACTATGGCTCCTCCTCCTCCCATGCCCGAGTACTAGAAATCCCACATCATTTGAATAGCAAAGAGCGGCTGAGGAATCTCAGCCGCTCTTTTTTTCTATAACATATATAGATACGACGACCATCGCATACCGTCTTTGCGAACCGTAGGGGCAATTCATGAATTGCCCCTACCCGACCCCATGAAAAAACTATGTCATTGCGAGTCCTTCCAAGATCAGCCAATCAAAATCTCAGACGATCGTACAAACCCTTCTCGGACGCGATCGGCCCCACCGCCGCCAGGCTCAGCCGCTCCCCGACAAATATATCCCGCGCCACCCCGGCGATATCCTCGGCCCGAATGGCATCGATAGCCGCAACAACGTCGTCGACTGTAAGCACACGCCCCGTCAGTATCTCCTGCCTCCCGGCCCAGCTGGCCACGCTCCTCGTGTCCTCCATGCCCAGCAAAAGCCGCCCCTTGACCAGCTCCTTGACCTTGGTTAATTCAGGAGCTTCGACGGATTCCTTCATTTTGGACAGCTCCTCCATGATGGCCGCCAGGGCGTCCTCCGCGCTACTCGGATCGACCCCGGCGTAAACGGTCAGCGCGCCCGAGTCCATGTGGTAATCCACGCAGCTGTCCACGTCGTATACCAGCCCCCTCTTCTCGCGCAGCTCCTGATTGAGGCGGCTGCTCATCCCGCCGCCCAGCACCACGTTCAGCAGGTCCAGCTTGAAACGGTCGGGGTGGCTCACGGGCAATCCTTTCACGCCCAGGCACAGGTGCGCCTGCTCCGTTTCGCGCTTCTCGATCTTGATGCGCGGCCCCTCCTGCGAATCGTCGGCAAGCGAAAAAGCCCTTGCCTTAACCTTAGGCCATCCCTGAAACGATTTTTCCACAATCGACACGATATCGTCATGGTTCAGGTCGCCGGCTATGGCCACCACCGAGTTGCGCGGGCCGTAGCATTCCATCATATACTTCAACAGGCCGTCTCTATCGAGAGAGCTTATCGACTCCCTTGTACCGATGATGTCCCGCCCCATCGGCTGATCCGGCCACATCAGCTCGTTCAGCAGCAGCGAGGCCCTGTCCTGCGGCGAATCTATGCTCTCTTTGAGCTCCTCCAGTATCACCCCGCGCTCCCTGTTCATATCCGCGGCGTCGAACTTGGAGTTGCGCAGTATATCCGTCAGCAGGTCCAGCGCCAGCGGGAAATGGGGCTTGGCCACCTTGCACCAGAACGTGGTGAACTCCTTGCCCGTCCCCGCGTTCATCATGCCGCCCACGCCTTCAATCGTCTCCGCTATCTCCATCGGGGAAGGACGGCGCTGCGTGCCCTTGAAACACATGTGCTCGATGAAGTGGCAGGTACCCGCTTCCTCATCGCTTTCATAGCGGGAGCCTATGCCTATGAATACGGCTACGCATACCGAACGCGTGGAGGGCATGTTGCTGGTGATTATGCGTAGGCCGTTTTTAAGAATATGTTTGCTGTACAATGAAATGCCTTTCGTTTATATTATCGACGATGCTAAGGCTTTAGAATCATATACCAATGGTTAATCTATGAACAGACACTGATATGTCATTAATTGCAGTCGCCGCCGTCCCAGTTGCATTCCGCCACATAACAGCCTAACCAGTCATCACATAAGCCGTCACCGACCCATTCCCACCTGCATCCATCTGCACAATAACCGGCGCAATCACCGCCATCGTAATTACAGGCTGTGTTGTTACATTCATCCCAATCGCAGATTCCATCTCCTACCCAGTAATCAGGACAATTCGTCGCGCAGTAGCCGCTCGTCGCATTACAATCCCCTCCATCCCAGTTGCAGGAGGCCGTATAGCAGCCACCTTCCCAATTGTCGCAGATTCCATCTCCGACCCACGCCCACATACAGTAATCCGAGCACCACTCGCCCTGACTTGTACAGTCCCCGTCGTCATAGTTGCAAGCTGCGACGTTGCATGCACTGTCACAGTACCCGTCACCTACCCAGGACCAGGGACACCCTGTGGCACAGTAACTGGCACTACAGTCGCCCCCGTCATAATTACATGCATAATTATTGCAGGCGCTGTCACAATAGCCGTCACCAATCCAGTAATCTGGACATCCTGCAGCACAGTAAGAACTAGGAGTAGAGGTTGGTACGGCACCTGGAACACATGCTAATCTTCCATCCCTCAATTCAGGAATGAGCTGCTTCGCAATATTGATAGCTACAGCAAAACCTATACCCTCCACATCTTCAGAAACCCACTTCATATCATTGACTCCAATGATTTCACCCGCCATAGTTACTAGCGGACCGCCACTATTACCGGGATTAAGTGCAGCATCGGTCTGAATTAGACCATCTTCTCTCAATGCAGAAACAATCCCCTGAGTTACTGTTACACCCCCAGCCAGATCCAAAGGATATCCTATAGCAATAGCTCCCTGTCCCGGTCTGAGCACATCGGAGTCGCCAAGCATCACTGTCGGAAGGCCGCTGCCATCAATCTTGACAACAGCGAGGTCATTGACCGCATCACAGCCGGGTCACTATTCCACTGAACTGTTCACCACTTCCCAGATAAACTGTCACATATGTGTAGCCTTCAATAACATGGTTGGCAGTTAAGATATAACCACTTTCATCAATAATCATACCGGTACCCGATCCGCTTGCTGTCGTAATTCTTACAACAGCGTCAGACACCATATCCACGACATCCTCAACAGCAGCCGTAGATGCAGGCGTTGACGTTGGCGTATACACAATCGTAGGAGTAGGCTCAACAATGAAATGGGCTTCTATACTCTTATCAGAATGTATACGCACATAAACCGGATTCTCATTCCCAGAGATAGAACCATCCCAGTAATCGAACTTCCATCCAGATGCAGGAACCGCGGTAAGCATAACCAACTCTCCGTCTTCAAACGTGCCTGAAGAAGGCGAAACAACCCCATTACCATCAACAGTAACGGACAAGGAATGGGTTTTGGGATCACATGCTAAGCCGAATACAGCGGAGCTCACCAATACTAACGCTAGGAGTAGCTGCAACAAAACAATGTCTCTCTTTTTCATTTGCAGTTACCCCCTTTCAATTATTCCTGAAGAGTAATACCATCCGAGTCCAATAGTACAATGTAAGTTGGCATTACTTTAATTCGGATACCAGAGCATGTCAAGCTAGGCTAATTTTTTTAGGTTGACTTTGAATACCCCAGTTGCTAATATGGCTCACAGGTACAGCAATATGGAAATCTTTCCCGGCATTCACGATATACCCACAAAATTCGACAGGCTGATGGGCCACTCGGCTCCTCGCGTTTACTTCGTCGCAGGCGAAAAGGGCGCGCTCATAGACACCGCTTACGGACAGGACGAGATAGCGGAAACTTACCTAGAATACGTAAAAAGCGTGCCCCCGGCAAGGATAGAGTACCTGATCATCACCCACGCCCACCCGGACCACATCAGCGGGCTTACACTGCTGAAAAGGAGAACGGGCGCTCAATCGATACTGCATTCGGCGGAGGTGACCGACATCCCCATCGACAAGAGGGTCAATGACGGGGAGATCATATCGCTGGGCGGCATCGACCTGGAAGTGGTGCACACGCCGGGCCACAACCCCGGACACATGTGCCTCTATATTCGAGATAGAAGAATAATGTTCTCCGGCGACCACGTGCTGTCCAAGACGACCACCGCCCTCCAGCCGCCCTGGGGCGACATGACGCAGTATATCGAATCGCTACGGAAACTGTTAAAATACGATGTCGACCTGATGCTGCCGGCGCACGGGCCGCCCATAACGGAGGCGCGCAAGAGGATAGAGGATCTGATAGAGCACCGCATAATGCGCGAGCGGCAGGTGTTCGACCTGCTGAAGAAGGGCAGGGACACGGTGAAGGACATCACCTCCGCGATATATCCGGAGCTCAACGGCTTCCTCTTCGCAGTAGCCAAGGGGCAGACCTACGCCCACCTGCTCAAGCTGGAGAAAGAGGGGAAGGTCGTTTCAGCGGGCGACGGGCAGTACGGCACGTTCAAACCGCTGTAGGGGCACGGCGTGCCGTGCCCTTTCTGGATTCCGGCCTTCGCCGGAATGACGGGGTTTTAAGAGGTGCAGGATGCTTCCTGCCGGGGGAAATGGGGGTATCCCCCATTTCTAAGAATCCCCCTTTAATAAAGGGGGACCAAGGGGGATTTCGATGTAGGGGCAGGCCTTGTGTCTGCCCGTTGCGGGCGACCACGAGGGTCGCCCCTACACGGTGACCGACAGATATATAGGAGCTATCAATGCTTAAATTATTCCCATCGACGGCAAAGATCAACAAAGGCCGCCTCACCATCGGCGGGTGTGATACGGTGGCGCTGGCCAAAGAGTTCGGCACGCCGCTCTACATCTTCGACGAGGCCACACTGCGCGGCAGGTGCTCCGAGTACCGCAAGGCGTTCCAGAAACGCTACCCGGACAGCACGATAAGCTACGCCTGCAAGGCCTATATCAACAAGGCGCTGGCGCAGCTTTTCAACGAAGAAGGCCTGAGCCTGGACGCCGTCTCCGCGGGCGAGATCGCCATAGCCAAAGAAACGGGCTTCCCCATGAGGCGGGTGTACTTCAACGGCAACAACAAGTCCCGCGCCGAGTTGGAGGAAGCGGTGGCATGGGGCGTCAAATATATCATCGTCGACAACTTCCACGAGCTGTCCGTCCTGAGCGACGTGGCGAAGAAGGCAAAGGTACAACAGGACGTTCTGCTGCGCCTGTCTCCGGGCATCGACCCGCACACACACGCCTATCTCACCACCGGCAACGTGGACAGCAAGTTCGGCTTCCTCATGAGCCAGGCCGGGGACGCCGTTGAAACGGCGATGGCTTCAAAATGGCTGAATCTGGTCGGGCTGCATTTCCACATCGGCTCACAGCTTTTCGACATGAAACCATACTTTAAGTCGATAAAGGTCGTCGTCGATTTCGCCGCCGCCATGAAGCGCAAGAACGGATTCGAGATGCGGATGCTCGTCACCGGCGGGGGCCTGGGCATAGCGTATCTTAGCGATGACGAACCTCCGTCCGTGGATGATTTCGCCGAAATGATTACATCGAACGTCATTAAGCGCTGCAAAACGGCCAAACTCGAATTGCCGCACCTCGTCGTGGAGCCGGGGCGCTCCATCGTGGGGCAGGCAGGGATGGCGCTCTATACCGTCGGCGCGATAAAGGACATCGAGGGCGTGCGCAAATACGTGCTCGTCGACGGCGGCATGAGCGATAACATACGTCCCAGCCTGTACGGGGCGAAGTATGAAGCGCTGATCGCCAACAAAGCGGTCGAATCGGGTAAGGCGAAAACGGAAACCGTCACCATCGGCGGAAAGTACTGCGAATCGGGCGACATACTTATCAGAGACATCGACATGCCGAAGATCGAATCTGGCGACATCATAGCCGTGCCCTGCTGCGGCGCCTACTGTCTATCGATGGCGTCCAACTATAACGCATCGCTTAAGCCACCCATCGTGCTGGTCAGGGACGGCAAGGCCAAACTGATACGCCGCCGTGAGACATACAAAGACCTGACCAAGTGCGACATGGTTTAAAGATTTACATGTAGGGGCGTATCGCGATACGCCCTGTCGACGGTCATTGCGAGCCGCTCTTTGAAACGGCGAAGCAATCTCGACATTATCGTACAATCACGTAGGGGCACGGCGCGCCGTGCCCCTACTACACAAACGCCGAGATTGCCACGTCGCCCTTACATATACCTCAATATCATGGAAGGACGCCTCGCAATGACATATAATTGTAGGGTAGCCGTAGGGCGGGTTTAACGCAGTGTAACCCGCCGAATATTACAAAACGGCGGATTGGAAATTCGCCCTACAGCTTAGAGGATACGACATCTGATGTGGAACATTGTAGGACATGAAGCGGCAGTTAGGCTGCTGGATAACAGCCTGAAGAACGACAGGCTGTCTCATGCTTACGTATTCATAGGCCCGGCGCAGGTGGGCAAGATGACGCTGGCAATCAGTCTGGCGCAGGCATTGAACTGCGAGAGCGGCGACAGGCCGTGCGGGACATGCGCCTCATGCAGTCGCATAATGGCTTCACAGCATGCCGACGTGCAGATCATCGATACGACTGGCAGAACCGAGGTGTCGATAGATCAGATAAGGGAACTGGAGCGTTACGCCTCGCTGAAGCCTTTCGAGGGCCGATGCCGGGTATTCATCATCGACAACGCCGAACTGATGTCATCCGAGGCGACGAACTGCCTACTGAAGACTCTTGAAGAGCCCCCTCCCTTCGTGTACATCATCCTGCTGTCCGCCAACGAGAAATCTCTGTTGTCCACAATACTATCGCGCTGCCAGAAACTGGAGCTCAGGCCGGTAGCCGTATCCGATATTAAGAATGCCCTGATAGAACACTGGAGCGTTAAGCCTGACGACGCCCGTGTGTTGTCCAGGCTGTCATCGGGCTGCATGGGCTGGGCAGTTCAAGCCTCCTCCGACCCGGAGACATTGGAGAGCCGCAAAGAGCATATAGAAACGCTCATCGACATCGCCAAGTCAGACCGTATCGACAAATTTTCATACTCGGCAAGTATAGCCGGCCGGTTCAGCAAGAACCGCGCCGAGGTGCAGAAGCTGCTATCATTATGGATAAGCTGGTGGCGCGACTTGCTCCTGATAAAGAGCGGATGCCGCGACATTATAACTAACGTTGATTTCAGGGAAACGCTCTTTCGCGAGGAAGCCTGTTATGACATAATAGATATCAGTAATTTCATAGCGAGCCTGATCCAGACAGGAATATTACTGAAGAACAACGCCAACCCGCGGCTTGTGCTCGATGTGTTGATACTGGACATGCCCAGGAGAAAGGTTGCTGATACTGTAAAGCCATGAGCGAAGTGATAGGTATAAGATTCAAGAACGCCGGTAAGATTTACTACTTCGATCCGTCGGGTGTAATCGCCGGCATCAATGAATGGGTCGTCGTCGAAACCGGGCGAGGGCCGGAGCTGGGCAAGGTGGTCGTAGCCCCAAAGCAGGTCCTCGACGGCGAGTTGACCGAGCCGCTCAAACCCGTCCTGCGCAAAGCCGTGGATGATGACTTCAAGAAGCGCGATGAATTCACTATCAAAGAGCGCGAGATACTAGATAACTGTATAAAGATAAGCAATAAACTCAATCTGCCCATGAAGTTCATCACGGCGGAGTGCAATCTCGACGGCACGCGCATCACGGTCTACTTCAGCGCCGAAGGACGCATCGACTTCCGCGACCTGCTCAAGGAACTGACGTCGACGTGCCGGATACGCGTCGAACTGCGCCAGGTGGGCCCGCGGGATGAGGCCAAGCTCCTCGGCGGCCATGGCAAGTGCGGCCTGCCGCTTTGCTGCGCCTCGTTCCTCTCCGAGTTCAGTCCCGTCTCTATAAAGATGGCCAAAGAACAGGATCTTCCGCTTAACCCCACCAAGATATCCGGCACCTGCGGCAGGCTTCTGTGCTGTCTGAGTTACGAAAGCAGCCAGTACCGCGCCATGAAAGAAAAACTGCCGCCCGTCGGCCAGCAGGTAAGCACGCCTGTTGGAACAGGAACAGTTATAGGAGGAAATCCCCTGAAGGAGACGGTATCGGTCCGGCTTGAGAGCGAGGCTGTAGTAGAAGTCCCTCTTGAAGAACTAAGCAGCGATCGGGAGAGACAATCCAGACCGCCCAGGAACCCGAGAAGGAGAAGGGGTTAAACCTCCCCGGCCACCCTCTCCCGATGCATCGGTAAGAACTTTTTCCACCCGTCGTGCCGCTGCATATATTCTATAGACACATAGTATCCGCTGGAGTAAGGCGCGCACGGCTTGTTTATCAGCTTCATCCCTGCCTCCTGCGGAGTGCGCCCTGCCTTGCGGTTGTTACACTGAAAACAGGCGCTGGCCACGTTATCCCATACGTGCTTGCCCCCTCGGTGACGGGGGAGAACATGGTCCAGGGTGAGATTCTTCGTCTCCTTGCCGCAATACTGGCAGGTCTGCTGATCCCTGCGAAATACCTCCCGCCTGGTCAGCCGCTTCTCGTGTCGCGGCCGCTTCACCAGGTACAGCAGCCGTATCACCGAGGGAATCTCCACGGTTTCGTTGGATGTGCGTATGACGCCCGAACCGTTCTCAATAGTCTCCGCTTTCCCCATCATCACCAGCACTAAAGCCCTACGCACGCGCGCAATATTGAGCGGCTCGTAGTTCTGATTCAGTACGAGTACGGGAGAATTGATCATATCCTAACGCGTCCTCCGCGTTCGACGGCTCTGTTGCTTACCGGCCTCGGACGGCGACAGGTCGGAGCGATAATCCGGAACGTTTATATTGAAGGATGTGCTCAGCCTTATATCGGCCAGCCGCGAGCTTATCCTCATCTCGATGTCCTCCAGCGAGAAGCAGGAGGTTATAACGGTCGGCAACTGCGCGTTGTAGCGGTAGTTGATGACCTGATACAGCTTCTCCTGCGCCCAAGGCGTACTGGCCTGCTCCCCAAAGTCATCAAGTATCAGCAGAGGAGCGTTCTTGACCCTCTCAAATATTTCATCATAAGTCGACCTGCTCTCCGGCCCGAACGCGGAGCGCAGGTGGTCAAGCAGATCGGGAACGACCTTGAAATAGACCGGATTACCCTTCTCCAACTGATAGTTGCCGATAGACGCAGCGAGGTGGGTTTTGCCGCAGCCGTTGGGGCCGAGAAAAACAAGCCATCCGTCCAGATGCTGGGCGTAGTCACGGGCCGTCTTATAAGCCTTGCTCAGATTCTCCTGCTGTTCCCTGGGGAGGTTATCGCGCTTCGGATCGAAAGTATCGAATGTCATACTCCTGAGAAGCTTCAGCGCCAGGTCCCCGCTGTCGCGGCGCAGGCGTTCCACCCTCTCGCCGTCCATCTCGTCCTTGCCGCACTTGCACGCAACGACCCTGGAATAATCGGGCCGCCCGGAATCGAGCATCGGATACACGAAACCGGCGCCCTTGCAAAGAGGGCACTCATTCCCCGTATCTCCGGCTTCAGCGCTTGACGATGTGCCCGTACTTGCCTTTGACGTACCTGTCGGGGTCTTCTTTAGAATCTCTCCCAGTTTCTCCATCTCCCCTGCCCTCGCTGGCCCAGCGTTTCAAGATCGTTTCGATGTATTTCCAGCTTCGCTTGTTCCTGCTCACCGCCTCGCGGAACGCGTCCTCTATCCAGGAGGCGGGATATATCTGCTCCGCCTCTTTCAATTCATCGCCGATCATCGGGGTCAGCATCCCGATATTGCGCTCGTACAGCTCAAAGATATTCGGCTCCGCCACCACTTCCCCGCAAGCCTCGCGAACGGGGACAGCCGCGACATCGATTTCGCCGTTCTTTATCATGGAGCACGCCTCACGCCCCTCCTCCGAGTTGAGTAGGTATAACGCGACAGGCTGACCCCCGCGCTCAAGCTCGCATCGAACCAAAACGCCACGATCCAGCGCCTGCCGCAAACCGCGGTGCAGAGCCTCGGAACCGCCGACACCAGACACCAGTTCCTTATCGCTTAAAAGCTCGGCATCGGCGACATATTTAGGATAACCCTTCTTCTGATAAAGCAAATAGAATATATGCAGTATAACCTTAAGCTCGGCCGCGTCCTGTACATCGGGCGCTATACGGCTGAAGAAGACGTTCGGCAGCGGCGTGTACCGCGTATTCTTCTGGAAGCCGTCAAAGGGCTTCATGCCGCCCTCTCCACTTCATAATCCGTAAACCTCACCGTGTTCGACAGGAAACGCAGCTTTTCCTCCCCGATAGGACCATTGCGGTGCTTAGCGATGATGATATCGGCTACGCCCCTGGGATATTTTTCGCCGGGATGCTCCTTCTCCCACTGGTCCTCTTTGGTATATGTATCCTCGCGATATATGAACATAACTACATCGGCATCCTGCTCGATGGAGCCGCTCTCTCTCAAATCGGAAAGCTGCGGCCGGTGAGTCTGGCGCTGCTCGGCGGCGCGCGACAACTGGGACACGGCGATCACCGGCACGTTCAATTCGCGGGCCATCTGCTTTATGGAGCGCGATATCTCTGTCATCTCCTGAACGCGGTTATCCCTGCCGTTTCCGTGCATCAGCTGTATATAATCGACTATCAAGAGATCCACGCCTCTTTCGAAGTGAAGCTGCCGAGCCTTGGACTTCATCTCTATAACACTAAGTGTAGGGGAATCATCGATAAAGATCAGAGCCTCCGACAGAACGCCGGTGGCGTCCATCATCTTGCGTTCCTCCGCCTCCGTCTGTTCGCCGAGACGCAGCCTGTGCGAGTCCACGCCGGCTTCGCTGGCGAGGAAGCGCTGCACGATCTGCTCATGCGACATTTCTATACTGAATATAGCCACCTTGGCCTTCTGATTGACCGCGGCGTTCCTGGCGATGCCCAGGGCCAGACTTGTCTTGCCCAGGCTGGGCCGGGCGGCAAGAACGATCATATCGGAGCGGCGCAGGCCGCCAAGACGGTTATCGAGCGCCTTATACCCGGTGAACACCACGTCACCCTCAAAGGATTTGATCTCGGTATCTTCAAAATAGGTGTTAAGCAGATCCTTTATCGGAACGAATTCACGCGGACGTTCGCCGTGGCGCAGTCGCACCAGGACGTCCTCCGCCTTGGAGATGGCCTCATCAACATCAGGCCCGGCGCCGTAGCCTATCGATTCGATCTGCGAGGCTGCGCTGATCAATCGCCGCATCACGGACAAACGGTGTACTATCTGAGCGTAATGCTCGATATGAACGGAAGTTGCTACGTTGGACACCAGGTGGCTTAAATACGCCGCCCCGCCTACCGCCTCCAGCCGCGCCGCGCGGCTCAATTCATGAGCCACTGTGACCTGATCTATAGCCTCGTTCCTCTCGTACAGGTCGCAGCAGGCTTGATAAACCCACAGGTTTTTCTCGCGGTAAAAGTCCTCGGGTGCGATTACAGTGGTTATTTTATAAATCGCCCCGCTGTCCACCAGAAGAGAGCCGAGCACGGCCTCCTCTGCTTCGATATCATGCGGAGGCAATTTATCAGTGGTCATGCCATATACCTAACTTGCGGCCGTCTCCTCCGGATTTGACTCCGGCTCTTCCTTACCCTCCGCCTTAATCTCAGCCTTGGCCTCCGCCTTTTCATCAACCACTAATACCTTCAGCTTGGGAGCAAGGTCTCTCGACAGCTTAACGGACACCCCGTACTCGCCGACTTTATGGATAGCCTCAGGCAAGAGAACCTTTCGTTTATCTATCTCCTGGCCGGTCAACTGCTTAACGTAATCGGCAATGTCCGCCCCTGTGACCGAGCCGTACAGCCTTTCCTGCCCTCCCACTTTGGCCTTAATTACTACTTCCAAACCTTCCAACTGCTTAGCGAAGTCCGCCATCTCCATGTTCAGGGCCTTCTGACGTTTATCTTCCTTGGCCCTCAGATTATCCACCCTTTTCAGACTATCGGTAGTAGCGAACTGCGCATAACCCCTGGGGATAAGATAGTTGCGGCCGTATCCGCCCGACACTTCTTTAACATCTCCCACATTTCCTAAACCCGGGACTTCCTGAATCAATACTACTTTCATATTTACACTCCTATTGCAGTTATTATAATCCACACCCACAAAAACTTCAAAACTTCCGATCGTTTGTATACGATGAGTAAGAGATAGTCTGGAAGCATTAAATAAAAAGGCCGCACCACCGGATTGATGCGGACGTCTTAACTTATTAAAGAAACCTACAAGGCGGCAAGGATCTCATCCACGACAGAGCCCGCCTCGCGCCCATCCGCCTTTCCCTTAACCTGCGGCATAAGCCTGGACATCACCTTGCCTTTATCGCCGGGGCCCTTGGCCCCCACCTCATTTATTACCTGTTTGACAATCGCGGTAACTTCTTCGCGGCTCAGCTGCTTGGGCAGATATTCGAGCAATATAGCTAATTCGATTTTCTCTTTTTCCACCAGGTCACCGCGGTTGCCTTTGGCAAACTCTTCAATGCTCTCACGCCGCTGTTTAACTTCCTTATTAAAAACATCTATCACGCCGGCCTCATCCAGAGAAGCGCCCTTAGCGATTTCAGCGTATTGAATGCCGGATATAATAAGACGAAGCGCAGACACGCGGGATTTATCTCCCTGTTTCTGCGCTTTATGTAAATCGGATGTAATTCGTTCCTGAAGCGACATGTTATCCACTCACATCTAGAATCGCTTCGATGCTAACCTTTAGAAAAGCCGCTGGAACTCCTGCCGGACTTCCTTCTCTTGGCAGCCGCCTTCTTCTTTCGAGCGATGCTCGGCTTCTCAAAGTGCTCTCTGCGACGATATTCAGAGAGAATCCCCGCCTGTTGAACCTTTCGGCTGAACCTTCTGAGCAACTCCTCAAAGCTCTCATGGTCTCCGAGTCTCACCTCCGCCACATTATCGCCTCCCTTCGGGCCAGTATGTTTATGGCACAACGAGCTTATTCTAGCTATGAGATAAACCCGTGTCAAGCAACTAAAAAGGCTCCCCGGCAGTGGCATATTTTCCGCAGCCTCTCGCGAGACCAGTATCGTCTGCGCTGAGGAGTTTCACTTCCGTGTTCGGGATGGGAACGGGTGGGGCCACCTCGCTCAAACCACCGGAAAGCCAAAGGGGATTATAACAGAACTATTTTATGGTGTAAAGCACCTGGACGGCCTGATATGCAAACTCATTGAATACAACTTAACAGCGATACCGTGTGGTGTTATAATCGCAGGTAGTTTGCAAATTTGGCGACAGGAACGCATTTGAGCAAAGAGTCATCTATAAAACAAATCGTCGATGCGATTGTCCCGCGTCAGACGGGACGCGGCGATCTAATCCCCGTGTTGCAAAACACACAGGCCAGGCTGGGCTGGCTGCCGCGCGAGGCCATGGCCGCGATAGCCGATAAGCTGGGATTGCAAAACAGCGAGGTTTACTCGGTTGCGACCTTCTACAACCAGTTCCGTCTCACGCCGCCCGGCAGAAATCAGATCAAGGTCTGCCTGGGAACCGCCTGCCAGATCAAAGGCGGCAGGATAATCCTCGACTCATGGAAACGTGAGCTCAACCTCGAAGAAGGCAAGACCAGCGCCGACCGTGAGTACAGTCTGGAGCGCGTGGCCTGCGTCGGCTGCTGCGCCATGGCGCCTGTTACCGTGGTCAATAACAATATCGAAGCAAAGGTCTCGCCAACACGCGTCAAGGGCATCCTGCTCGATTTCGAACTGAAAAAGAAAAAACGGAATGGCGAAAAGAAGCATAAATAACGCGGCGCAAACGATATTCGAGAGGCTTTATACGGAAGCCGTTTCCGCATGCAAACGCGCTTCTGCCGACGACCGCATATCCATCACGATAGGAACCGCCACCTGCGGGCGCGCCGCCGGCGCGCTGGACACCATGCAGACACTTCGTGACGAACTCGAGCGCAGAAAAATCGACGCAACGCTCGTCGAGGTCGGCTGCAGGGGCTACTGCTACGCCGAGCCGCTCGTGGTCATTTCCAAACCGGGATACCCGCCGATATGCTACGGATACGTCACACCCGGCGTTGCCGAAAGACTGGTGAGCGACTTCATCGTCGGCAACGACCCGTGCCTTGAGTTCGCTCTAGGCGCGCTGGAGGAGAACGAAGAGATTCCATCGATCTTCGACCAGCCCAGGTTTCAACATGAACAACGCAATCTCCTGCGCCACTGCGGCGAGATCGATCCGGATGATATCGACCAGTACGTTGCTACCGGAGGCTACAGCGCGCTGGCGAAAGCCCTAGATATGCCGCCGCAGAATATAATCGATGAGATCGGTAAATCGGGACTGCGCGGCCTCGGCGGCGCCGGCTTCCCCGCCGCGGACAAATGGCAGCTCTGCCACGATACTCCGGGCGACATACGATATGTCATCTGTAACGCGGACGAGGGCGACCCCGGCGCCTTCATGGACCGCACTATACTAGAGAGCGATCCGCATTCCGTCATCGAGGGAATGACTATTGCCGCCTATGCAATCGGCTCATCGAAAGGTTACGTATACGTGCGCGAAGAGTACCCACTGGCGGTGAAACGCATCGATAATGCTATAAAACATGCCAGGACTAAAAAGCTCCTCGGCGGCGACATCCTAGGCAGCGGATTCGCGTTCGACATCGAGGTTTTCCAAGGGGCGGGAGCCTTTGTCTGCGGCGAAGCGACCGCGCTCATCGCATCGCTGGAGGGAAAACGCGGCTGGCCGCGATCGCGCCCGCCGCGAACCGCGGTGCGTGGATTATGGAATAAGCCGACGCTTATTAACAATGTAAAAACGCTGGCCTACGTGCCGCTGATTATCGAGCGGGGCGACGCATGGTTCTCAAGCACCGGCACGGGCGACTCGAAGGGCACCGCCGTATTCGCTCTCGCAGGCAAGGTGCTCAACACCGGCCTGACCGAAGTGCCCATGGGTACTACACTGCGACAAATAGTTTACGACATAGGCGGCGGCATACCGAACGGCAGGAAACTCAAGGCGGTGCAGATAGGCGGACCGTCCGGCGGCTGCCTTCCGGAAAAGCTGCTCGATCTGCCTGTCGACTTTGACTCGCTGGAGCACGCCGGCGGCATGATGGGCTCGGGCGGTATGGTAGTGCTCGACGAGGACAACTGCATTGTGGAGACGGCGCGCTACTTCCTGGAGTTCACCCGCAGCGAGTCCTGCGGGAAATGCACCTTCTGCCGATTGGGAACAGTCCAGATGCTCGACATCCTCGAAGATATAACAAGAGGCAATAGCAAGTTGGACGACCTTTCTCTTATCGAGGAACTGGCAGCCGACATCAAGGAAGGTTCTCTGTGCGGGCTGGGCCAGTCCGCGCCCAATCCGATCCTGACAACGCTTAGGTATTTCAAGGAAGAATATGAGGCTCACATTATCGAGAAGCGATGTCCGGCAAAGGTCTGCCCGGAACTGACCGCGACCTACATCGTGCCGGACAAGTGCGAGCGTTCCTGCGACGCCTGCGTAGGCACCTGCCCGACCGAGGCTATCTTCACCGGAAAGAGCGGCATCAAGGTCATCGACCAGGAGAAGTGCGTCAAATGCGACACCTGCATCACCGCCTGCCCGCCGCAGTACAAGGCCATAGTCAAGATATCGCCGCTGAGCGAATTGCCGCCATCCGAGCCAAGTCCTATTGCAAAAGGTTCCAATGACAGCAAATAAGGTAAATATCGTTATCGACGGGACAGCCGTTCAAGCGCGGGAGGGTCAGAAGCTGCTCTTCGCCGCGCTGGATGCCGGTATTTATATTCCGAATCTCTGCGCCATCCGCGACGCAACGCCGCATGCCGGCTGCCGCCTGTGCCTTGTCGAGATCGACGGGCGACCTGACCCTGTGACGTCGTGCACCGAGAACGTTATCGAGGGTATGATTGTACATACCGACACGCCGCGCGTTCGCAGACTGCAGCACACGGCGTTCGAGATGATCATGGCATCGCATCCCGTTGACTGCAAGAACTGTCCAAAACACGGCAAGTGCGAACTGCACCGTATCGCCGCCTTCCTAAAAACAAGCCTAAAGACTAAGCGTCTGCGCAAAAAGGAGCGAAGCTATCCTATAGACGACAGCCATCCCGACATCACTATCGACCGTAATAAATGCGTTCTATGCGGCAAATGCGTGTGGGCCTGCGTTGAAAAAAGGGGTATCGGCGCACTCAACTATGCGTTCCGCAGCGACCGCACCATAATCGATACGTTCTGCGGGGACAGGCTGGCGGACACCGCCTGCGACGGATGCGGGCTTTGTGCCGATTTATGTCCAGTATCTTCCATTATTAGAAAATATTGACAAAAATTAACTAATATGATACATTAATATAACAGCCTTGCACTTGAGATGAACCGTTTTATTACATCCTGGTAAATTAGTCTTGGAGGTGTTTATGTCAGTACTTCTTTGTAAGATATGTGGATTCAAAACCTTCGAGGCATATGCCCTGAAAAGAGACGGAAAACTGATATGCCCGCAATGCAGCACCTTCTACCATAGTGCCGACGAGACCGCCAAGCCCGCTCCTCAAGCCAAGTTTAAGTTCAAGGCACAGCCAAAGGCACAATCGCCTGAGATAGCCTAGGTTCTTTAATTATCGACGTAGAGTGGCGGTACATCTTTGCCGCCACTTTTTATTTGATCCTCTCCCAGATCAGATACCCCTGCCTCCCCTGCTCATCCCTTGGATCAGGTATGGTCTTAAGAGCCAGCGTATCGCCCTGCAAATCGTAGATGCGCACCTGATCTTTGCCGACCCAGTTCGGAAATAGACATACGTCTACGTGATGTCGAATTTTGTCTCCATCCAGTCCATACCTGCCGCTGTACGATATGTATGTCTCTGCGGCGGCGACTTTTTCCTCAGCCGTTCCCAGCTTCAGCTCACGCGCCTCGAAATTGCGGCGGCTTGTCGCCATTATGTTAACCGCAACAAAGCCTTCTTCAGTATAAGTTAATCGGCCCTCCGGACTCTCACCGAAGGGATAGCTCACCTTGCCGCTGGCCCACCTGACCTCGTACGACTTAAGTTTCCAGGTACCAACGAATTCTTTCACCAACGTCACTTCCTTCTCCTAGCTCAAAATCGCTTTCTTGAACGATTCCGGCACCTCGGCTATCTTGCGTTCCTGATAATCGAAGAACGCCATGCCCAGCTTTGCGATAGCCGCCAGCCGTTTCTGAGTCTTGTTAGTTACGCGGCAAACGATATCGCAGCCGTACTTGCCCAGATCAGCCGCGGTCACATCGACCTGCAGGATATCGCCGTAGAAACTCTCCGATTTGTAAACGATGGCAAGGTCTGTGTTGATGAATGCCTTCCCTTCAACCAGAAGATCGGGAAAACCGATGTGCTTCATGAATTTCAGGTGCGCCTCGTTAAGCATCGACACCAGGTTATGATTGCCGAGATGGGCCCCGGCATTGACATCGGACATGCGCACCTCGACATCGAAGGAGTAGTCCGTTCTCTCCGGCAGTTTTATCTCTACTCTAGCCAAAACGCCTCCTTAAACCCTCGCCAGAAATACCACCCCGTCCCACTACATTTTAACATATGAATCGCTATTTATACCTATATGTATGGAGATCAAGCGTAACCTGATACACATCTTCCTCCAATTCCTCAGACACCTGGAAACCGCAGGACTTGATTATGTGCATCATATCCTTGTTCTCAACCAGCACCTCGCCCCGAAGGAAGCGTATGCCGCCAATCTTGGCCGCGGCGGTCAGCTCTTTCATCAAATGAGTGCCGATACCCTGTTTCTGATACTTGTCGGCGACCACAATGGCAAACTCGGCCGCATCTTCACGGGGCAGACGATAATAACGGGCGACTGCAAGAAGCTTCTCAATGTCACCCTCGCCGACCGTAACCACTAGCGCAAACGTATGATCATAATCGATAGTACAGAATCTTATCGCCTCCTCGCGAGACATCTTTGTAACCACGTGGTGAAACCTGAGATACATGGTCTCGCGGCTGAAGCGGCGGGCCAGACCCAGCAACCGATCTACATCGCTTCTCTGTATGGGACGCAGAAAAACAGTGGAACCGTTCCTGATAACGAAAGGTTTTTTATATTTACTGAATTGCCAGGGATCGTTATCCGACAGCATATCCAACCTCCGCTGTGATACTGCATCGAACTTATAGTTGGAGTTGGGATAGTATACACCTGTTGCCAACAGATAACAACCGTCGAGGCTGGCAGTTCCGCGAATAGCCCGACTAGTAACGCGGAGCGCCGCCACTGCGCTTCGTCTGATACCCGTCCAGGCCGTCGTCCTGCCGGAGTAGCTTACCGCTCGATTCAAGCCGCGCCACCTCTTCACTGTCCCTGACGGCCCGCTCGAATTCACCCATATCATTGTAGGCAATGCTTCTATTGTGATAGGCTTGGATATTGTGTTCCTCTATACGGATAGCGCAGCTATAATCATCCACGGCCTGCTGGTAACATCCCTTCTTATGATAAATAAGGCCGCGGTTATAGTAGGCTAAAGCGTGGCCGGAATCGTACCTAACTGCCCTGCTGTAGTCCTCCACCGCCCTGTCCATCTCACCTAACTTATGATAAATGAGGCCGCGGTTATAATAAGCGGTTGCATCATCAGGATCGATTCGGACGGCATCACCCAGGCTGCGTATCGTCTCTTGATAGTCGCCAATGCTGGCAAAAGCAAGGCCGCGGTCGTAGTAGCTTATCGAATCGTTGGGATCAAGTTTGATGGCATGGTCATAATCAGCTATGGCTTTCTCTAAGTCACCAAGCTTATAGTATGCGGCGCCGCGGCTCTGATACGTACGCGCGTCATGATTATCGATGCTGGCAGCCTTGTTATAGTCTTCGATGGCGCGTCCATAATCACCGAGTTCATGATGTATCATCCCGCGGCACTGATAAACGCAGGCGTTATACGGGTCCAGTTCAATCGCTTCATTACAACCCTCTATCGCCTTCTGGAACTCTTTCAGATTGGCATAGGCAAGGCTGCGAACGTAGTATATCTCACTGCCACACGGTTCGATGAGAAGCGCCGCATCGCAATCATCGATGGCCTGCCTGAACCTGTCCACATCGATACAGGCCAGCGCGCGATGATACAAAGCCTGCGCGTCATCAGGCTGTAATTTCAAAACCCTGTTGTAATCCTCGATAGCCTGGAGCGGCTTGCCGATATCATTGTAGGCAAGACCGCGATTGTAATACGCCTGAGCATCGTTCTGATCCAGACGCAAGGCCTCGCCGTAGTCCGCGATAGCCTTCTCCAGATCTCCCAGATCATGATACGCGATACCGCGGTTGTTATAGCTCAGCGTGCATGACGGGTTCAGCTGAATGGCCCTATCGTAATCCTCGATCGCGAGTTCGAATTCGCCCAGGCTGTACCGCACCATGCCACGGTTATGATAAGCCCAAGAATCGCTGGCATCTAAAACTATCACCTCGTCGCAATCCATCAGGGACTGTTTATAATCTCCGATGCTGTAATTCACCAGACAGCGATTGATATATCCCTTTGGATCTCGAATATCGAGGCTTATCGCCGCGTTGCAGTCCTCGAGCGCCCTCCTGTATTCACCCAGGTTGTAATAGGCTATGCTCCGGTCCTGATACGCTCCTGCGCTGCAAGGATCGATGCTTATGGCACGATCGTAGTCATCGATAGCCCTGGCCAGCTCGCCCCTGCTCTGGTAAACAAGCCCTCGGTGATTAAACGCCGCGGCGAATTCCGGGTTCAATTCGATAGCTTTATTGTAATCATCTATGGCGCGTTCGTACTCATGAAGGTTGTGATACATCATCCCGCGCCGGTCATACAGACACGCGTCGTCCGGACTCATGTCGATAGCCTTTTCGTAGTCATTGACCGCGTGCTGGTGCATGCCGAGCTCCATATAGGCCGCCGCGCGGCTGGCGTATAGCTCCGCAACACGAGGACACAGCTTTATGGCCTCGGTATAATCGGAGACGGCACAGACAGCGGTGCCCAACCCCATGTAGGCATCACCCCTGCCGCGATACGCCCTGGCTTCAGCCGGGTTCAGCCGGACAGCCTTGCTATAGTCCTCCAACGCCCTGTCGACCTCACCCTGGATTTGGTAAGCCGCTGCCCTTCCCAGATAAGCTTCCACCATCTGAGGATATTTATCGATTACCTTACTGTATTCCGATATCGCATCGGCGAACATCCCGCGCGCGAAATACTCGCCGCCGAGCTGCAGTAAATCAGACGACATACAACCTCATGTTAGGGCAAAATTAGGTAAGTATAACAAAAGGAAACCGAGTTTGTGAAGGGCTTTTACCGGGGTTTTGCGGAAGTGACATACATGCATATGGCCCCGCAGGCCGCCACGTTCAGCGATTCGATATGTTCGTCATGAATAGGAACTTTGCAGCGATAATTCGACAACTCGATGACCGGCATGGAAAGCCCGTCAGCCTCGTTCCCTAAAGCCAAAACTATCCTGCCTGATCCGGGAATAACGGAAAGGGTATCCTCGCCTGTCAATACCGTCGCGATCAGGCTGTAACCGCGCGATTTTAGATTTACGATGATACTCAGGTACGAAGCCGTACGTCTTATCCACAGAGACAGCACCGCGCCCGCAGTCGACTGGACACATTTCGGCGAGAAGGGATCGGCGCATTTATCGGACATGACCACGCCGGAGTACCCGAAGGCCGCCGCGCTCCGTATCAGAGACCCGACGTTCCCCGGGTCCTGTATATCTTCAAGAAGTAAAATCCTGTCCCCCGCATCGATAGGAATATCGCACGACTCCACGTCGTCCGGCATCCTGATAACTGCCAGAGGACCCTGGGGCGTCTTGGTCAGGCATATCGATTTGAACTGGCTCTCCGTGAGAAGCCGGCCCGGATAATCGCTGTATACGGGCGCAAGCTCACCCATTGTTAATATCTCTACGACCGAATCCGGATGGCCTGCGATAATCTGCCTTACAGCCCTGTCTCCTTCGATTAAAAAGGCGCCCGATGACTCACGACCCTTGACCGTCGCCAGCGCTTTATACCACTTCAACGGCTTTAGAGATTTGCGTTCCCCGTACATAGCTATCTACCTTTCGAAATCGATACGATTAAGCCCGACAGGATAGTCTATATAAACATAAAATCCCTCCATCTTCAAGTCTCGACGGCAGGGATTTCTGAATCTGACACTGATTGGTGGAGCTGGGGGGCTTCGAACCCCCGACCTTTTGACTGCCAGTCAAACGCTCTCCCTATTGAGCTACAGCCCCACGCGCAAGAGTTTAGCATAAAACCGCAGCGAGTTCAATCTGAAAGAATTAGAGGATAGAGGAATCAACCCTCAGATCCCCAATCTTGGGGGAAGATGAATAATCCGGGGGGCACACCTATTCGACCGTTCCCGTAGGGGCAATCCTTGTGATTGCCCGCAAGAAGGGCGAGGCGACCTCGCCCCTACAAACGTCAATCTTGACTTCACATAGCGATTTCTGTACACTTCCATATGTAAAGCAATGCAGTGGGCGGTTAGCTCAGTTGGTAAGAGTGCTGCGTTGACATCGCAGAGGTCGTTGGTTCGACTCCAATACCGCCCACCATTCAATTCGTCCCTTCGAGCGAGCCTCTCGTTCCCTTCAGGGCGGGAGGCTATTCATTAGATAGAGAGCGAAATAGTAGACAATGAGCGGGCAGGAAGAACACATCGAACAGGTGAGACACTCGGCGTCGCACATAATGGCCGAGGCGGTGCTATCGCTATTTCCCGACGCCAAGTTCGGCATCGGGCCCACGATTGAGAACGGCTTCTACTACGATTTCGACCTGCCGCGCCCGCTGACGCCCGACGACCTGCCCCAGATCGAAAAGCTCATGTCGAAGATAGTTGCTCAGAACGTGCCGTTCACCCGTGAGGAAATGAGCAAGGACGAGGCGCGTCGCATCTTCGCCGGCCAACCATACAAGCTGGAGCTCATCGATGAAATACCCGACGAGCATGTGAGCGTCTACCGCCAGGGCAAATTCACCGACCTGTGCCGCGGCCCGCATGTCGGCAAGTCCGGAGAGGTCAAGGCCTTCAAGCTGCTGAGCATCGCCGGGGCCTACTGGCGCGGCGACGAGAAGCGGCCCATGCTGCAGCGCATCTACGGCGCCGCCTTCGAGACCAAAGCCGAGCTGGACGAGCACCTCAAGCGGCTGGAGGAGATCGAGACCCGCGATCATCGCCGCCTGATAAAACAACTCGACCTGGTCAGCTTCCACGAGGAGGCCGGGGCCGGGCTGGCCTACTGGCACCCAAAGGGCGGGCTCATCCGCGTGCTTATTGAGGACTACTGGCGCAAGCGTCACCTGGAGAGCGGATACGATATAGTTTTCACGCCGCACATCGGGCGCGCGCACCTGTGGGAGACATCGGGACACTTGGGCTTTTACAAGGACAGCATGTACTCGCCGATGCAGATCGACGAGCAGGACTACTACATAAAGCCCATGAACTGCCCGTTCCATATCATGATCTACAAGACGCGGCTGCGCTCCTACCGCGAGCTGCCGCTGCGCTGGGCCGAGTTGGGCACGGTGTACCGCTACGAGCGCAGCGGGACGCTGCACGGCCTGTTGCGGGTGCGCGGCTTCACCCAGGACGACGCGCACATCGTCTGCACCCCTGAGCAGATAGAGGACGAGATAACGAGGGTGCTCGATTTCTGCCTGAGCATATTGCAGGCCTTCGGCTTCGATAATTACAAAGTCGAATTGAGCGTGCGCGACCCCAACAAGCTCGATAAATATGCCGGCAGCAACGACATGTGGGAGCAGGCCGAGCGCTCGCTGATCAAGGCGCTGGACGCCCGCAGCCTGCCGCACGAGCGCAAGGAGGGCGAGGCGGTATTTTACGGGCCCAAGATCGATATCAAGATAAAGGATGTGCTGGGCCGCTACTGGCAGTGCTCCACGATTCAATTCGACTTCAACCTGCCGGAGCGCTTCGACATGACCTTCATCGGCGAGGACGGCAAGGAGCGGCGACCGTACATGGTGCACCGCGCTCTCATGGGCAGCCTGGAGCGCTTCTTCGGTGTGCTGGTGGAGAATTACGGCGGGGCCTTCCCCGTCTGGCTGGCGCCGGTGCAGATAATGATAATTCCCATCGCAGACAGGCACCTTGAATATGCGGGTAATCTGGAATCGCGACTCAAGGGCGAGGGCTTCCGGGTGCAGATCGACGCGCGTTCGGAGCGCATGAACTCCAAGATACGTGAAGCGCAGCTCCAGAAGATACCTTACATGCTCGTCGTCGGCGACAAGGAGGCTGAGAGCTCCTCGGTTTCAGTAAGGCTCAGGAACAATGAAGACCTGGGAAAGAAGTCGATCGAGGACTTCATCCAGATGGCAAAAGACGCCGTTTCCAGTAAAACGGCTTGATTTTTAGGGCTGGAATATAGTATATTTCGATTCTGTATGACACATTATCTAAAGGGGGACGGGCAATAGATAAGAAGTATAGGGTCAATCAGCAGATCATCGGTAAAGAGGTGCGGCTGATAAGCGAGACGGGCGAGCAGCTTGGAACAATGCCCCTCTTCAAAGCACGAGAGGTAGCCAACGAACGAGGTTTTGATATTGTTGAGGTAGCCCCTCAAGCGGTCCCCCCGGTATGCCGCCTCATCGATTACGGAAAGTTCAAATACGAACAGACCAAAAAGGAACGCGAGGCCAGAAAAAAGCAGAAATCTATCAACATCCGGGAAGTACAGCTCAGGCCCAAGATAGGCGATCACGACATCGAGTTCAAGACAAGGACGATCAGAAAACTTCTCGGAGAGGGCGATAAGGTAAAAGTATCGATAATCTTCCGCGGAAGGGAGATAACTCACCCGGAGCTGGGCAAGGAACTGCTCGACAGGGTGGCCAAAGAACTGGAAGGAGAGATCGTAATAGAAAGGTCCGCCGTTATGGACGGCAGGCGCATGATCATGATCCTCTCCCCTGGAAAAGTAAAGAAGCCGTCACAGGAACAAACGGCAGCGGAAATAGACAAGGAGCCAACGGATGCCCAAACTAAAGACTCATAAGCCAGCTAAGAAACGGTTCACCGTAACCGGTTCGGGAAAGATAATGCGCATGAAGGGCGGCAAGAGCCACCTGCGCAGAAACAAATCGAGGCGGGCCAAGCAGGCCTACGATGCCAAGCTGCCCCTGCATCCCGTATTTAAATCGAAGATTAAGAAGCTTCTGCCCTATTCTTAAGGAGGATTCAATTGCCAAGAGCTACAGGTAACGTCGCCGCACACAGACGGCACAAAAAAATATTGAACATCACAAAAGGCCAGCGCGCGTCCAGGCATATACATTATAAGGTTGCGAATGAAGCCATGCTGCATTCCCTGCATTACGCATATATGCACCGACGCCAGCGCAAAGGGGATTTCAGACGCCTCTGGATCGCCCGTATCAACGCCGCGGTGCGCGCAGAAGGAATGTCATACAGCACGTTCATCGACGGCCTCAACAAGGCTGGAATCGATATCAACCGCAAGGTGCTGGCGGATATGGCGGTTCGCGACCCCAACGCCTTCGCCAAGGTCGTAGCGGCCGCTAAGAAGAGCTGATAGAAATTCGATCTACTGACAAAGAGCACCCTCTGTACGAGGGTGTTTTCTTTTGTATCGATTCCGCTCCGAGCTGTCGACCGAACCCCCTGTAGTCCCCCACACGTTGGGGGACATTTTGTATATCAGGGGACACCCCTGTAACCCCGTCAGGAGACTTCTTCTCCTGCACCTCTTTTTTTGATAACCTCTCCCTACATATAAATAGAGGGCTAAGTAGGGGCGCCGCTTGCTGCGCCCTCTCTATCGGGCAGGGCAAGTCCTTCCACTATTGTCATTGCGAGGAGTCCTTCCACTATTGGCCTGTGTGGAAGGACGACGTGGCAATCTCATCATTCCAATAACCTGTGTAGAAAGAGATTGCTTCACTTCGTTCGTAATGACAGCGGGCGAGACAACCTCGCCCCTACACGCTACTCGCTATTCGCTACTCACTATCTACTCTCCTTGACCCCTAGCTATGCGTAGCCTATAATAGCAGACGATATGCTCAAGAACCTCGAAGCAATAAAAGCCAAAGCCCTGGAAGAGCTTAAACACATCGCCAGCGTCAAGGACCTGGAGGCTTGGCGCGTCGCTCATCTCGGCAAGAAGAGCGAGCTGACAAACATACTGCGCAGTGTGGCGACGCTTTCGCCGGAGCAGCGCAAGGCCGTGGGCGCCTTCGCTAACGACGTCAAGGGCATGCTGGACATGCTCTACAAAGAGAACCTCACTGCCATGAAGGAACGTCTCTACGAGGACATGGAGACCTCGGCCAAAGAGACCAAAGGCGAGAAATTCGATATCACGCTCCCCGGCCGCCCCGTGAGCGCCGGACGGCTGCACCCCTCCACGCAGATGCTGCGCGAGGTCTGCGACGTCTTCGCTTCGCTGGGGTTCCAGATCGCCGAGGGGCCTGAAGTTGAGTGGGAACACTACAATTTCGACGCTTTGAATATACCGGCGGACCACCCCGCCCGCGACATGTGGGACACGTTCTGGATCGACCAGCGCGATGATAAGGGCGAGCGCCACATGCTGCTGCGCACGCACACGTCGCCCATGCAGATACGCGTCATGGAGAAGACCAAGCCGCCGGTGCGGGTCGTCGTCCCGGGGAAATGCTATAGGTACGAGGCTACTGACGCCAGGCACGAGTCCATGTTCTACCAGATAGAGGGGCTGGCCGTCGACGAGCGCATAACCTTCGCCGACCTCAAGGGCACGCTCTACGAGTTCGCCAGGCGCATCTTCGGCCAGGAACGCAGGGTCAGGTTCCGCTGCGACTACTTCCCCTTCGTGGAGCCGGGCTGCGAGATGGCCATCGACTGCTTCGTGTGCAAGGGCAAGGGCTGCCGCCTGTGCTCCGGCACCGGATGGATAGAGATACTGGGCGCGGGCATGGTGCACCCGCAGGTGCTGCGCAACGTGGGCTACGACCCGGAGAAGTACACCGGATACGCCTTCGGCATGGGCATCGAACGCATACCCATGCTCAAGTACGGAATCGACGATATACGGCTGTTCTACGGCAACGATTTGAGATTTTTAAGGCAGTTTTAGGCCCTCACCCTGACCCTCTCCCCTGCGGAGGGAGAGGGTAGATAGTAGGGGCAGGTCTTGTGCCTGCCCGCCATGGGCGACCACGAGGGTCGCCCCTACAGGTTACGTCGGGCAATGACAGATTAGAAATGTAGGGGCGAGGTCGTCTCGCCCGATATGGATTCCGGCTTTCGCCGGAATGACGATAAAGAAAGGTACAGGAGATTCCTCTCCTGACGGGGTCTTAGGGGTGTCCCCTATCTTTTTAAAATTCCCCCATGAGTGGGGGATACAGGGGGTTGATACACTTAGCTAAATGAAAGCACCGATAAGCTGGCTAAAAGAATACGTGGACATAGACATGCCCGTCGCCGAGCTGGCACATAAGCTGACCATGGCCGGGGCCGAGGTCGGGGACATAGAAGGCGCCGGCGGCTGGGACAACGTCTTCGTCGGCCTTGTCCTGAGCGTGGAGCAGCATCCCAACGCCGATAAGCTGCACCTCGTCACCATCGATATCCAGACGGAGAAGGTCACTGTGGTCTGCGGCGCGCCCAACGTGGCCTGCGGCCAGAGGATAGCCTTCGCCCGCATGGGCGCCGAGCTTATCGACCCCGACACCGGAAAAAAATCGAAGCTGAAGAAGGCCAAGATACGCGGCGTGGAGTCGCAGGGCATGGTCTGCTCCGAGTGCGAGCTGGGCATATCGCAGAGCCACGAGGGTATTTTAGTTCTTCCTGCCGACGCGCCGATAGGCACCACCCTCGACAGCTACCTGGGCGATACGGTTCTCGACGTGGAGACAACGGCCAACCGCGCCGACCTGCTCTCCGTCATCGGCATCGCACGCGAGGTCTCGGCCATAACAGGCAAGCCGATGAAGCTGCCGGGCCTCGACTATAAAGAATCGGATACGGCGATCGAATCGAAGGCCTCGGTTGAGATAGCGGACGCCGACCTGTGTCCGCGCTATACCGCCAGCCTGGTCACCGGAATCAAGGTCGGGCCCTCCCCCGCGTGGATGCAGAAACGCCTGACCGCCTGCGGCCAGCGCCCGATAAACAACGTTGTTGATGTCACTAATTATGTAATGTTGGAGTTCGGCCAGCCGCTGCATGCCTTCGACTTCGACAGGCTGGCGCAGGGCAAGATAATCGTCAAGCGCGCTAAAGACGGCGACGTGATGGCCACGCTGGACGACGTGAAGCGCGAGCTCACCGGCGATACGCTCATGATCAACGACGGCGCCGGGCCCGTGGCCGTGGCCGGCGTCATGGGCGGCGCCGACAGCGAGGTTTCCAACGCCACGGTGAACGTCCTGCTGGAGTCGGCCAACTTCAACCCCGCCAGCATCCGGCGCACCTCCGCCCGCTTCAAGCTGCGCAGCGAGGCCTCGAACCGATTCGAGAAAGGCCTGAGCCCGGAGCTGCCCATACACGCGCTGCGCCGCGCCACCCAGCTACTGGCCCAGATCGGCGGCGGCCAGATCGCCAAAGGCATCATCGACGTTTACCCGGGAAAACAGCCGGAGGTAAAGATCGATCTGAAGTTAACCAAGGTCGAGCGCGTGCTCGGCGTCAAGATACCGCCCGCCGATATTAAGAGAGTCCTGACATCGCTCGGATTTAAATGCGACGAAAAGACGACAGATGAGTTGTCGATAACGGTTCCCTACTGGCGCACCGAGGTCAGGCTGGCCGAGGACGTAATCGAGGAGATCGCCCGCATCATCGGCTACGACAACCTGCCCACGACCCTGCCCTCCGGCGCGCTGCCGCACCACACCCCCGACCCCATGCGAACATTGCGCCGCGACGTCACCGACATTCTCGTCGCCTGCGGCATGCAGGAGATAATCACCTACTCGCTCACCAGCCTCGACTCCGTGAAACGGTTCGATAAAGAAATCAAGCCGTTAAAAGTTGAGAACCCGATAACCCCGGAGCAGGAATACATGCGCACATCGCTCAGACCGGGCCTGCTCTCGACCCTCGCCGCCAACCTCAAGCACGAGGACGACGGCGTGCGCCTCTTCGAGTCCGGCCGGATATACATCCCGAAAAAGAACGACCTGCCGCACGAGCTGGAGATGCTGGGCGGCATCATGTGCGGCCCGCGCATCGAGCGCTCATGGCACGGCGCAGGCGGCACCATGGACTTCTTCGACGCCAAGGGCATCATCGAAACATTGATGGAACGACTGGGCATCGACGCCGAGTACACAACATCGACCGACAAGACGCTCGTCCCGGCGCGGCAGGCATCGATCGTCGCCGGAAAAGAATCGATAGGCATACTGGGCGAGCTGCACCCGCGCCTCGCCGAGCAGTACGACATCGCCGCGCAGACCATCTGCCTCTTCGAGATCGACATGGAAAAGCTGCTGGCCGCCACATCGATAGAGAGGGAATTCCAGACACTTCCCAGGTTCCCCGCCGTGCTGCGGGACGTCGCCATAATCCTCGACGTGGAAACGCCTGCGCAGAAGGTCATGGATATCATCGGCAAATCGCCGCTGGCCGCCAGGGTCACCCTCTTTGACGTCTACACGGGCAAGCAGGTGCCGCAGGGCAAGAAATCCCTGGCCCTGAGCATCTCCTACCAGTCCCCGGACCGCACCCTGACCGACGAAGAGGTGGACAAGGCGCAGGGGAAGATTCTGGAACGGCTGACAAAAGAGCTCGGCGCGACGCTGAGGGGATAAGTTCACTATTATTTATTTCACTGTAGCTAGGGGGGAAATGCTGCGATGAAAAGAGCACGGCGTACACCTCTCAATAAGAACCTCCCAATACATAATAAAAACGGCACTCCTTGGAATCCAGAACATCGGCTTGATCTTAATCTGCTTAAAGATAGTCTAAGATGGAGTTTTGAATATCATTTGGAAGAGCATGCTCAAAGGCTCAAGGAAATCGGTGGGCTAGGCACTGGCGGAATAGAGCTAGAGTATGTTCCATTCAAAGGTGTAGATATAGTTGACACCACCGAAAAGCAGAAACGACATGCCTTGGGACAAGGTATGTTTAGAATGTGGAGCGAATCAAGTTGGTCATACGTACAAGGTCAATTCCGTGCTTGTATCCTGCTTGCGGCTGCAACAGTTGAGAGGGCATTTAAAAACGAACTCGAAAGTCGAAATATAAGTTGTAACCGGAAAGATATGACTCTCGGCAAATGCATCACAGAATGCAAAAAGTGCGGTATCTTACCGAATAATCACGATGATGAGATCGTTAAGGCTGCTCTCTTTGTCAAGAATGCAAGAGATGACGTTACACATGCGAACTTGGAACTCCAGAAACCTCACGAATTTCTGACAGGGTCATCTCCTGCACATAAGAAAATTCCGATGGCCGATATGCCCGACAAAATAAGGAAATGCGTTGTTAGCGAAAACGGCAAAATGAGTTACATGCATCCTACAGAGGAAGCTCAAACAGTTATGCTCTATGAATACAAAGCATTAGCAGAATCAACAAGGTTAAACGCGAAGAGAGTACTACAATACTTATACAAGGATGTGCAACCAATTGGTGATACCACAAGCTACCAGGTGCTTCCTTGCTCAGCAAGACGCCGTACTTCCCGCAGAAAATGAAAGTGCTACAATAATTAGCAAAGATTAAGAATATCTGCGTTAACATGAAGATAAGAGTTAAGATCATCCATGAACAACTACCCGGAATCAACAACTCTTGCGAAACTCCGCAGCTATCCGCCAGAGTTTTATTTAGAATTGGCTAATTGGGCACTTCAACACGGCCCCCTCACAAAGGCACAAAGAAGAACTATTAAATACGCAGGAAACCATCTTCATCATGGTTGGGACCCAATACCAACTAAGCAAAAGTACCTTCTCCATATCATAAAAAAAGCAGTAAACGGCGGTTTCCCTGGAATTAAAGGTGTTGATATAAGTGAATTTGTTACAGATAAACCTAAGTTAGAAGATGGGAATGAAAAACAGAAGTTCTACCGCGAACGCATCTCACACAAGACAGAGATAATGCAAGAACTATTCAAGAAGCAGAAGGGAAAGTGTATGTATTGCGGGAAAGAGAAACACGAGCCTTCTGACTTTGATCTTGATCATAAGAACCCTGTCGCAGTTGGCGGAACAAACGATGTATCTAACCTCCAACTTATATGTGGTTCATGCAACAGTAGAAAACACACCATGACAGATGATGAATTTAGAAAAAAGTTTAAATTGCCTCCATCGAGCGAAGTTACAGGTCCACCAAAGAAAATCCTGCTTCAAAGTTACTTCAAGAAAATCAGCGAAGCTGTTTGAATACAAGACGGACTTTCGCCAGCGCAACAGGGGGCGCTCATAAAAGTCATCGCCGTTTACGAATCCCTGTGGGGCAACACCGCACCCGTCGCCCGCGCTGCGGCGGGGGACATGGGAGCGGAGGGGGCGGGGGGTTAAAAAGATGTTTATTCATCTATATAGTTATGAAAGGGATAAGATGAAAGACAGCGATACAGGATGGATGGAACCAGGAATTCAAACCGGTAAACCTCTGCCAAAACAACCGCCTATCCAATATAAAGTTGGAATGCGCAGTATCAAGATTATCGGCTGTATAGGTATAACGGTTTTTACTATTGTGGCAATAGTCGCGTTCCTGGCGCAGCAATACGTTGGGATTTGGATATGTTTCGCGGTAATACTACTAGGAGCTATCCTGATCCTGGCCCCTGGCCACTTCATCTTCGACGAAGAAAGTGTGACATGGCGCAACATTTTTCTGACTCGCCGCATCTATTGGCGCGATATAAAAAAGATAGAATACGGTCAAGGTGGAGATCTTTTGCTTCATACAGATAAAAAGCGTCTAAACGTGTTTCCACCTTCGTTCTGGTCAGGCCCAGATAAGGAAAACGCATTGGCTTTTTTCCTGAGGAAGCTTCAAGAATGCGAGGCGACGCCTTACCCTGGCGGAGGTTCGCCATCAAACCTAAACAAAAATGTAAAAGACTTCATGAGTAAGCAAGAGCCGGCAGTGGTGAAGCCCGCATTTATAACCAGTCAACCATCTGATAATTTGAAGGTCGGGCTGCGTACGACCAAGATATACACCTTGTTGGGCATCGTAATATCCGCCGGTGGCGCAATCGGCTCGTTCTTGGCACATGAGAACAGTCTGGCTTATTTTTTAGTAGCTTTTTCAGTACTTTGTGTCATCAACTTGATTTGGAGGGTGAACCATTTCACTTTTAATGATGAAAGCGTCACATGTAGCAGTATGTTGGCTACCTACAGAATTTACTGGCACGAAGTGAAGAATATTACGTTCGATAAAGATGGGACATTGTCTCTTTATGGAGACAACAAAGTTTTACTCGTCCCCTCTGTTTTAAAATGGTCTGGTCCACAAAAGAATGATGCACACGACCTATTTCAAAAGAAAATTAAGGAAAGCGGTTTGCAGCCGGAACAGGGCAATAGATCAGGATTCAAGTTCAATAGGAATGTCAGAGTCTCTAGAAAAAGTTTGTAACCCGGGAGCTATGATCATATACGAATCCCTGTGGGGCAACAAGGCGACCATCGCCCGCGCTGTGGCGGGGGACATGGGGGCAGAGGGGGCGGGGGTGGGGCGGGGGGAGTTGACTTGACAAACACATCTGATTCTTTCATACTATGGTATGAATTCAGTATGATAAGGTGACACCATGTCTAAAACAGCGAAAATTGCCATAAGCCTTCCATCGGAAGTTCTCGACGCGGTGGAACGGGAACGGGATCAGCGGGGTGAGAGCCGCAGCCAGTTCTTCCGCCGCGCTGTTGAGACTCTACTCCGCCGCCAGCAGGAGCAGGAGCAGAGCGAGCAATACATCCGCGCCTACCAGCAGACGCCGGAGACGCCGGAGGAAGTGAGCGCAGCCCGCCGCGCCGCCAGCACCATCCTTGCCGAGGAACCCTGGTAATGCGGAGGGGCGAGATATGGTGGGCGGAGCTGGAAGCGCCGGCGGGGCAGCGCCCCGTGGTGCTGCTCTCACGTAACGAAGCCTATAGCGTCCGCTCACTGGTAATCGTGGCGCCGGTCACCACCCGCATCCGTAATATTCCCTCGGAGGTATCCCTGGGCAAGGCGGAAGGAATGCCACAGGCATGCGTAGCCAACCTGGATACCATCACCACTATTCCCAAAGACTGCCTTCGCAGCCGCATCACTACCTTGAGCGCCAAGAAACTTAAAGAAATCGATGCGGCCATCCAATTCGCTATGGGCATGGAATAGCTTACCTAAAGGGGCAAAACCGCGGCCGCCGTCCGCGCTACGGCGGGGGACATGGGGGCAGAGGGGGCGGGGGTGGGGCGGGGAGCGGGGGGCTTCAGCCAGCGGACGTACG